>USMH01000160.1 GCA_900555745.1 uncultured Collinsella sp. | reverse complement strand
ACTGCGGGGCTTTTGCTATTCACCTAGTCATTGGGGACGTTCTTAAATGACTAGTCAAACAAGAGCGCCCCCAATGACCACTCATTTAAGTCTGTCCCCAATGACTAGTAGTAGGCCCACATGGCTTCGACTTCGTTGAGGACCTCTACGACGCCCCAGCGGCGGGCGCTGCGGCTGGCCGAGTTGGGGTCGTAGACGCCAATCTGGTTGGCGTCGTCGATGCCGTAGAGCACGATGTAGTGGCCTACGTTGGTAAACGTACCGGGTCGCACTGCGGCGATGACGGGCACACCCGAGCGAAGTGCTTGGGTAATCGATTCGCGATCGTTATAGAGCTGTGTTCCGTTGAGCCCCAGCTGCCACGCACCGCCTGTCATAAACGACCACTCGGTGGCACCGGTGGGGGCGTAGTTGCCGGCTTCGGCCAGTGCGCATATATCGACCGGCGTCTTATCGGTGTGGCCGGTCTTAAAGATATAGACCATGGTGAGGCAAGTGGGACCGCAAGCGTTTTCGCGAATAGTGCCACCGGCATAGGGCAGCTCCGACCATGCGGGGTCAATTTGGTAGATGTGGGGCATGGTGCCGGCCTGCCATTGCGAGCGTGGGGTCGAGAACGCAAAGGAGTAGCCGGGTGCGACGGGAGCTTTAAGCAGCTTGTCCTCGGCAGTGGGCTCAAGACCGGCTGATCCGTGGGAGATACAGGATCCCAAAAACACAAAGACGAGGCAGGCGGCGATGGAGCAAAGCGCAAGGCGTAGACGGCGGGCCGGAAGCGCGTGGCTTGTGGTGTGCGACGCGGGGTGAGGGACGGAATTGCCGCGATCGCGTTGAGGTCGCGAAAAGGTGCGCTTGACGTAGTAGTCGGTCTTACGGCGATCGTAGCGGCGTGGCTGCGATGTGTCGGTCTGGCGTTGACGTGTGCTCGTACTCACGCGGTCTGACTGCTGCACGGTACGGCTTTGCCGCCGCGAAGAAGCCCCGGGCTGCTCTTGGGGGCGCTGCGGGTTGTCGTTGTCGGAGGTGCTTCTGGGCGTTGGCGTGGTGCGGCCGGCAAGGCGCACGCTTTGTGGCCGTTGGTCGCCGTCATTGTATCCGTATGCCATTCGAATCACCTTGCCTCATGTGTAACTTGTCTATCCTACATAAAAAGATGCACGACACATGGGCATGTGCGCCAAAAGCCTGACAAATGGTATGAACGTTGCCGCGCCGAGCGCCAAGCGTCACGGTAACAGGTATTCAAAAGCAGACAAGATGAAAGCGCCCAAGACGAATGACGTCTCCCGCCGTTCGTCCCAAAAACGGTGCCGCTCGTTTTGCAGTTCTGCCTTCGGTCGAGCTGCGAGCGGCGCTGCTGCGCCAAGGCCGTATCTTAAAGCCATGGAATAAAAGCGCGCGGCAAAACGGACCGCGCAAGGGGTGACGCCAAGGGCGTCAAACAGGAAAGGAGGGGAACAATGGCGGACAAGAACGCAGAGGTTGCAGTCGAGGATAACGGCGGCATGAAGAAAACGCTCTCGCTCTGGAACTTCTTCACCATCGGTTTCGGCGCCATCATCGGTACCGGTTGGGTTCTGCAGGTCGGCGACTGGATGGTCGTGGGCGGCGGTCCCGTTCCCGCTATGATCGCATTCCTCTTGGGTGCAATCTTCCTCGTGCCCGTCGGAGCTGTTTTCGGTGAGCTCACGGCTGCCATCCCCATCTCGGGCGGCATCGTCGAGTATGTCGATCGTAGCTTTGGCCGTACGCTGAGCTACATCACCGGATGGCTTTTGGCCCTGGGCAACGGCATCCTGTGCCCGTGGGAGGCCATCGCCATTTCGACCCTCGTGTCCGAGATGTTCGGCAGCCTGCCCGGCCTTGAGTGGCTGCGCGCCGTCAAGCTCTACACCATACTGGGGGCCGACGTCTACCTGTTCCCGACGCTGATCGCGCTCGGCTTTGCAGTCTACGTCATCTTCCTCAACTTCCGCGGTGCCAGCTCGGCTGCCAAGCTCCAGGCCTTCCTGACCAAGGCCCTGCTCTGCGGCATGCTGCTCGCCATGGGCGTCTCGCTGTTCACCGGCTCGCCGGACAATGCCATGCCCGTGTTCTCCCAGGTCACCGGCGCTGGCGGCGGCAAGGCCGCTACCGAGAGCTCCAGCCTGTTTGCCGGCATCGTGTCGGTCCTGGTTCTGACCCCGTTCTTCTACGCTGGCTTCGACACCATTCCTCAGCAGGCTGAGGAAGCAGCTGAGGGCCTCAACTGGAACAAGTTCGGCAAGATCATCTCCCTGGCCCTGCTGGCCGCCGGCGGCTTCTACATGGTCTGCATCTACTCGTTCGGCACCATCCTCGACTGGCATGAGTTTGTTAAGAGCCCGGTTCCCGCGCTTGCCTGCCTCAAGGGCATCAACATGCTTCTGTACCTGGCTATGCTCGTCATCGCCACGCTTGGACCCATGGGCCCGATGAACTCCTTCTACGGCGCCACGAGCCGCATCATGCTCGCCATGGGCCGCAAGGGCCAGCTGCCCGAGCAGTTCGCCGAGGTCGACCCCAAGTCCGGCGCTCCCAAGCTTGCCTGCGTCGTTCTGGGCGTCATCACCGTCGTCGGTCCGTTCCTGGGCAAGAACATGCTCATCCCTCTGACCAACGTGTCGGCTCTCGCCTTCATCTTCTCCTGCGGCATGGTCGCCCTCGCTTGCCTGCGCATGCGCTTCACCGAGCCCGACCTGCCTCGTCCCTACGAGGTGCCCGGCGGCAAGTTTGGCATCGGCCTCGCTATCGCTGCCTGTGCCATCATCATCGGCCTGCTCGTGATCCCGTTCTCTCCCGCCTCCCTCAACATGGTGGAGTGGAGCATCGTGATCGGCTGGTTGGCTATTGGCCTGGCCCTCATGGCTTTCACCAATTCCCGCAAAAAGTAACGCCGAGCCGGGGCGGACCAGGTGCGCGGGACCCTCTCTTCCGCGCACCGAACCCGGCATCACTTGGGTAGCTTTGTGAGGCCGCGACCCAACACGGCCTCGCCCACATATATGGATCCATAAGGAGGAACCATGTCCACTAAGTATGCAATCGTTGGCGGCAAGCTCATCGACGGTACCGGTGCCGAGCCGGTCGAGAACTCCCTCGTTCTCGTCGACGACAACGGCAAGATCGAGTACGCCGGCGCCATGCAGGACCTTCCCGAGGGCGTTGAGGTCATCGACGCCGCCGGCAAGACCGTCCTTCCTGGCCTGATCGACACCCACCTGCACTTCTCGGGCAACTTGACCGATGATGACACCGACTGGGTCATGCAGCCGCTCCTCGAGAAGCAGGCCGTCGCCGTCAAGCAGGCCTACGATTGCCTCACCCACGGCCTCACCACCGTCTGCGAGATCGGCCGCTTTGGTATCCAGATCCGTGACTGCAT
>USMH01000159.1 GCA_900555745.1 uncultured Collinsella sp. | reverse complement strand
GGCCAAGACTACGTAGACGCCGGCACCGGCCCCATTGGCTGCACCATCGCCACCCACGTGGGCGTCGACGCCATCGCCATCAGCTACTGCCCCCGCTACCAGCCAACTCGCTAGGAACGCCCACATCAGATGCGGTGAAATAGGGACTGTTTTTGGCTTATCGGCCGCAAATCAATCCCTATTCCACCGCAACTTAGAAATCGGCGATCAGCCCAGCGGACCCTGAAAAAGCTCCTGATGAGTGCCCATTCGCACCAGCCTGATCACTGGGTTAGTCTTATGGGGCAGATATAGAACAACCACATCGACCAAGCCATCGGATAGGTGGAAATCGATGTGGCCGTTGTAGTTTCCGCCCGGGTTTGAGAGCTCGTGGGCGCCGTACTCCGCTGGAAGCGACCCATGGGCCACAAGCTCTGCAACCGCCGCTTTAAACTCACTCTTTAGCTGCGGATGGATGCGCATCGTCCGTTTGTAATCCGCCTTAAACTGAGCCTCGACTTTAATCTCAAACATCGCTAGTCCTCATCGAGGAACGACATAAGCTCATCAGCGTCGTTGAATGACGGGCTATCGTCCGGCAAAATCCCCAACTCATGAGCCTCGGCGATTACCATGGCACGCCTCGTCGCCTCGTTGGGCACTTCCGCCCTTCCTACAATCTCAAAAGGAATCTTTCGCTGATTTACAAGCTGCCGAACGGCAAGATTGAGATAGGAATTGAGGCTGAGGCCGACCGAATCCAAGAACTCAGTCGCCTGCTCCTTGAGCCCCTCTTCGATGCGAACCGTCGTAGGCTTAACCGTTGCAGTAGACATACGCGACCTCCTCGCCCTCGTCTTTTGCATCAGTATACCCAATATAAATGGCAAACTGACGTTAGATAGCATCAGATTGCCATACATATTCATATCGCGGTGGGCACGATTGCCCTACATCAGCCCGCTCAGGGCAATGTCGACGGCTTCGTTGAGGTCGTCGGTGATGTGTACGAGCTCGGGATCGAGCGGGCTGATCATACCGGTGTCCATCACCGGACCGTTAAGCCAGTCGAATAAGCCCTGCCAGTACTCGCTGCCTACCAGCACGAGCGGCATGCGCTTGACCTTGTGCGTCTGCACCAGCGTGAGCACCTCGAACATCTCGTCGAGCGTGCCAAAACCGCCGGGAAACACGATGGCACCCGAGCTGTATTTGACGAACATGGTCTTGCGCACAAAGAAGTAACGGAAGTCCATGCCGAGGTTCACGTATTTATTGAGCCCATGCTCGTGCGGCAACTCAATGCCCAGGCCAACCGACTTGCCGTTGACGCTCGCCGCTCCCCTGTTGGCCGCCTCCATGATGCCGGGGCCGCCACCGGTTATGACCGCCACGCCGCGCTGGGCGATTTTGCGGCCGACGGTGCGCGCCGCCTTGTAGAGCGGATCGGTCTTGGGCGTGCGGGCGCTGCCGAAGATGGTCACTGCGGGTCCGAGCTCGGCCAGCGCGCCAAAGCCATCGACAAACTCTGCCTGAATGCGCAGCACGCGCCAGGGGTCGGCGTGCAGCCAGTCGGTTGAATCCTCGGGCGCCAGCAGGTTGGCGTAGGTGTTGTCCTTGGGAATCATAGGGCCGCGCATGACCACGGGACCGCGGCGGTACGTCTCGTCGTAGGCCGGCTCGCCCTCGACGCTCTCATTCTTAATCATGGGATACTCCTATCGAAAATAGAAATGGGCGGGGTCGACGCCATGCGCCAAACACCCGCCCGAACATCAACTATTCGGTATGGTACCCACGATGCATCAAGCGCTTGCAAGCTATCGGTCAGCGGTCGCGCAACCGTGTTAGCAAACGCGACGACCGGCCGACGCTCGCCCTTTGCCGTTGCCCGCGCTCCGTACGCGTCCGCGCCGCCCTTAGTAATCCACCGCCGCAGGACTGTTCATCCAATCGCTCACAAACGCGCCGTAGCGGCCCTCAATAATGGCCTGGCGGGCACGCTGCATAAGGTTGAGCAGGTAGTAGATGTTGTGCATCGACAGCAGAATGCCGCCGAGCATCTCCTTCTGCGTGACCATGTGGCGGATGAGCGCGCGGCTGTAGCCGCCCGTGCACACCGGGCAGGTGCAGGTGGGGTCGATGGGGCCGTCGTCGTGCGCAAAGCGCGCGTTGCGAAAGTTAAGGCGACCCTCACTGGAGAACGCCGTACCCATGCGGCCGGTGCGCGTCGGCAGCACGCAGTCGAACATGTCGATGCCCACGCCAACGCCGCGCACGAGCGTGGTAGGGTTACCGACGCCCATGAGGTAGCGCGGCTTGTGCTTAGGCATGTACTCGGAAACCAGCGGCGCCAGCGTCTCGAACATGGTCTCGTGGTCCTCGCCCACCGAGTAGCCGCCGATGCCATAGCCGGGGAAGTCGCCGCACTCCTCCAGGTGGCGCAGCGAGCGCAGGCGCAGGTCCAGATGCATGCCGCCCTGGACGATGCCAAAGAGCGCCTGGTCATCGCGGGTGTGAGCCTTGTAGCAGCGCTCGGCCCACATACTCGACAGCTCAACGGCGCGCTCGACGTAGGCACGCGTGGCGGGATAGCCCGGGCACTGGTCGAGCTGCATGCAGATGTCGGAGCCGAGCTTCATGGCGATTTCCATGTTGTCCTCGGGCGTCCAGAACACGTGGCGGCCGTCGTAATCGTTGACGATAAAGCGCACGCCCTCGTCGGTGAGCTTGACGGCGTCGTTGTGGCTGAAGACCTGGAAACCGCCCGAGTCGGTGAGGATGGGGCCGTGCCAGTTCATAAACTTGTGCAGTCCGCCCAGCTCGGCGATGGTGTCCTCGCCGGGACGCATGGACAGGTGGTAGGTGTTGGCGAGCACGATCTGCGCACCGAGCTGCTTAACGGTCTCGGTGGGGATGCCCTTGACGTTTGCCTTGGTGCCCACAGGCATAAAGATCGGTGTCTCGATGTCGCCGTGCGGGGTATGCAGCACGCCGGCGCGCGCGTGCGTCGTCGGATCCTCGGCGATTAGGTCGAATTTAAAGAGATTCTGGTCCATAAACTGGAACTCCTTGGTTGCGGTTCATACGCAGACCATTATACGGGCAACCCGCAAGAAGCACCGACTCGACAGAAACTGGCGCATTAAACAACTAGTCGTTGGGGACGTTCTTAAATGACTAGTCGTCGGGGACAGTCTTCAGCGCCATCTTGCAAAGGAGTGTCCCAATCTGCCGGCACTCAGGGACTGTCCCCAAGTGCCGGCAAGAGTGTCCCTTTCGACTAGTCATTTAAGAACGTCCCCAACGACTACATCAACAAAGGCAACGCCGATGCTCTGGCAACGTCAGCGAGCGGTCGCCAGAGCGAACAAGTTGGCATGAAAAGAGGGCGGCATAGACCTTCTGGTCATGCCGCCCTCTTTGAATG
>USMH01000158.1 GCA_900555745.1 uncultured Collinsella sp. | reverse complement strand
AAGCGCGACTCCGAGTGGATGGGCCGCATCTACAAGTACCTGGGCATGACCGTCGGTCTGCTCCAGAACAACATGCCGCTCGAGCTCAAGCGTCCGGCCTACCAGGCAGACGTCACCTATGGCACCAACTCCGAGTTCGGTTTCGACTACCTGCGCGACAACATGGTCACCCGTCCCGAGCAGCGCGTGCAGCGCGGTCACAACTACGCCATCGTCGACGAGGTCGACTCCATCCTGATCGATGAGGCCAGGACGCCGCTCATTATCTCGGGCGCCGGCACTAAGTCCGCCAGCACCTACAAGGACTTCGCGCGCGCCGTGCGCGGCCTGGAGCGCGGTGAGGACGTGTCGCACGACATGCTCACCGCCACCGAGGACGTTGAACCCACGGGCGACTACGTCATGGACGAGGCCAAGCACACCATCGCCGCCACCGAGCGCGGTCTTAAGAAGATCGAGCGCCGCCTGGGTATCGATGACATCTATGCCGACCTCTCCGGCCAGCTGGTCAACCACCTGCAGCAGGCGCTGAAGGCCCAGTACATGTTCCACCGTGATAAGCAGTACGTGGTCACCAACGGCGAGGTCAAGATCGTCGACGAGTTCACCGGCCGCATCATGGAGGGCCGCCGCTATTCTGAGGGCCTGCACCAGGCCATCGAGGCCAAAGAGGGCGTGCTCGTACGCGAGGAGAACCAGACCCTGGCCACCATCACCCTGCAGAACTACTTCCGTCTGTATGACAAGCTTTCCGGTATGACCGGCACGGCACTTACCGAGGATGCCGAGTTCCGCGAGATCTACAAGCTGCCCGTCGAGGTCATCCCCTCCAACAAGCCCGTGCAGCGCGTGGACCACGAGGACCTGGTATATCGTACCATCCAGGCCAAGTACAACGCCGTTGCCGACGACGTTGAGCGTCGTCACGCCAAGGGCCAACCGGTCCTGGTGGGCACCGTCTCCATCGAGAGCTCCGAGAAGCTGTCCGCCGCCCTTACCAAGCGCGGCATCGCACACGAGGTCCTCAACGCCAAGCACCATGAACGCGAGGCCCACATCGTTGCCCAGGCCGGACGCTACGGCGCCGTGACCATCGCCACCAACATGGCCGGTCGTGGTACCGACATCCTGCTGGGCGGCAACCCCGACGAGCTGGTGCGCGAGCGCCTTGAGTACGAGGGCCTGACCATGGAGGACGTGACGCCCGAGCAGCTCGAGCAGTTTAACGCCGAGGCCAAGGAGACCTGCAAGGCCGAGCGCGAGCGCGTGCTTGCCGCCGGCGGCCTGACCGTTATCGGCACCGAGCGCCACGAGTCCCGCCGTATCGACAACCAGCTGCGCGGCCGCTCCGGTCGTCAGGGCGATCCGGGCGAGACCCAGTTCTACCTGTCGCTCGAGGACGACCTCATGCGCCTGTTCGGCGGCGACAAGATGGACCGCGTCTCCAAGATGATGGTCACGGCCGACATGGGCGACGACATGCCCATTCAGCACAAGATCATCTCCAAAGCCGTCGAGAGCGCCCAGCACAAGGTCGAGAGCATCAACTTCTCCATGCGTAAGAGCGTCCTTGAGTACGACGACGTCATGAACAAGCAGCGCCAGGTCATCTACGCCGAGCGCAACAAGATTCTGGACGGCAAGGACCTGACCGACCACATCACCGAGGTCATGCACGATACCGTGTACCGCTGCGTGCAGGAGTTCTGCACCAAGGACAGCCACGAGGGCGAGCGCGACCTGGAGGGCCTGCGCAAGTGGGTTGTGGAGCTCACCGGCCACATCGATACGCCGAAGTTCCCCGACGAGGACTTTGAAGCCCTGGCTGCCGATGTCTTGGCCTATGTTGAGAAGTGCTACAACATGAAGGCCGAGCGTCTGGGCGAGGACCTGATGCGCGAGCTCAATACCCAGGTCATGCTGCGCGTCATCGATACCCGCTGGATGAACTACCTGCAGGAGATGGACTACCTCAAGACCGGCATCGGCCTGCGCGGCTTTGGCCAGCGCGACCCGCTGGTTGAGTACAAGACCGAGGCCTACGGCGCGTTCCAGATACTCGTCGATACCATGTATGAGGATTACCTGCGCACGGTTCTGCGCATCGAGATCAAGGCTGCCCCGCGTGCCGTGGAGCACAAGGAGGAGCCCGCGCTCGAGGGCGCGCGCTTCTCCGGCCCTGCCGAGGTCGATGGTGACAACGGCGACTCGGTGCTGCGCAAGCAGGCGCAGGTGCAGGCCCGCACGGCTGTCCAGGGTGGTCCGGCTGCCGTCAACAACGGTGGCAAGGTGACCACCTATCGCAAGTCCGAGAGCGACGATCCGTACGTCAACGTGGGCCGCAACGACCCGTGCCCCTGCGGTAGCGGCAAGAAGTTTAAGTACTGCCACGGCAGGAATCGTTAATGGCTGAGGCTTTAGAGGTAACGCCCGCCGAGCTGGACGCGTTTGCGGACCGGCTCGGTGAGGTCGAGTCATATCTCCACCTGGACGAGAAGCGTACCCGCGTGTCCGAGCTCGAGGCCAAAAGTGTTGCCCCTGGCTTTTGGGATGACGCCGACGCCGCCCGTGCCACCATGGAGGAGATTGCGCGCACCAAGGAAGATATCGCTGCCGTGGACACCGCGCGCGGCGAGCTTTCCGATGCCCGCGCCGCGCTGGAGCTTGCCGAGGAGATGGGGGATGACCCCGACGCCGTCGCCCTTCGCGAGGAGGCTACAGCCACGGCTGAGCGCCTGGCCCGGGCCATCGATGAGCTTGAGCTTTCGAGCTGGTTTACCGGTGAGTTCGATCACGGCGATGCCATTGTGACCATCAAGCCCGGACAGGGTGGTCTGGAGGCCCAGGACTGGACCTTCATGCTCTTTAAGATGTACATGAAGTACTGCCAGCGTCGCGGCTGGAAGGTCACCATCAACGACTGTCCCGCAGCCGAGGTCATCGGCATCGACCGCGCGACCTTTACCGTCGAGGGCAAGGACGCATTTGGCATGCTGCGCGCCGAGGCCGGCGTCCACCGCTTGGTTCGCATTAGCCCCACCGACGACAAGAAGCGCCGCCAGACCACGTTTGCCGGCGTCGAGGTCATCCCCGTGCTACCCGATGATATCGACATCGAGATCAGTCCCGATGACATCCGCGTGGACGTGTACCACGCGAGTGGCCCGGGCGGTCAGGGCGTTAACACCACCGACTCCGCCGTGCGCGTGACGCATTTCCCCAGCGGCATTGTGGTTACCTGCCAAAACGAGCGCAGCCAGATCCAGAACAAGGCCGCGTGCATGCAGATCCTCAAGGCTCGCCTGTATGAGATTGAGCTCGAGAAGCGCGCCGAAGCCCTGGATGAGATTCGCGGACCCAAGACCACGATTGGTTTTGGCAACCAGATTCGCAGCTACGTGCTCTACCCGTACCAGATGGT
>USMH01000157.1 GCA_900555745.1 uncultured Collinsella sp. | reverse complement strand
GACAGAAGCAGCGCGTTGCCATCGCGCGCGTGTTTCTCAAGAACCCCAAGATCCTGATTTTGGATGAGGCGACGAGTGCTTTGGATAACGAGAGCGAGGAGGCGGTGCAGGAGTCGCTCGAAGAGCTGGCACGCGGCCGCACCACGATCATCATCGCCCATCGTCTCTCGACCATTAAGCACGCCGATGAGATTGCGACCGTTGAGCATGGTCGCGTTGTGGAGCGTGGCACGCACGAGGAGCTTCTCGCCCGTGGCGGCACCTATGCCCGTTACTATCGAATGCAGTTCGAAGGTGCGCGTGCGCACGAGCTCGACTGATTGATATGACAGGAAGTTTATGGCTGACAAGAACCCTTTGACTCCGGAAGAAGTGACGGAGTTATTCTCCGAAATCGATGCATCCGGTGTCTTGGATCCCACGCTCGCCAAAAAGCGTACCGAGCGCATGCGTGAGAAGGAGGCTGCGGCCAAGCGCGGTGACAAAGCGGCGCTAGCGCAGCTGCGCAGCGAGGACCGCGCGAGCCAGGCAAAACATATCGACCCGCTGTCCGAGGACGATCCTTCGGGCTCGCAGGTGAGCCATACCATTACGAAGACCGCGATGGCCGTGGTCATCGGTATTTTGGTGCTGATCGTGGGCATGCAGATCGGCTACGGCGTGATGCGTCGTCTGAACACCGCCAACCTGTCCGAGAGCGTTTCGGTCGATACCGTTTCGACCGCGCTCAAGGGTGGCCTTGAGTGGGGTAACGGCTTTACGCAGTTCCCGCTCGATTTTACCGTCGATGAAGCCGATGAACGCACGGGCACGGTCGAGGTGACGGTGTTGGACACATCGTCTGCCAACGAGCTCGAGCTGCTGTCCAACGGGCAGATTCAGGCCGCGGCGCTTGCGACTAACGCGTTGCTCAACGACAAGATCGACCGCGTGGTGTATAACGTTCACGCCTATATCGACGAGGATAGCAACATTCAGCACGATTCCTTCTTTGGCATGTTCCCCGCGCGGGGCCACCAGAGCGCCATTTTGACGTTCGTGTGGACCAAGAGCTCATCCAACGCCACGAGTATCGACTGGAAGATGCGCATCGTGAGTATGGATGACACCATCGCCGAGCGCATTCAGAAGCAGGTGAACTCGGTGTCGTCGTTGATTGAGGACCCGGTGGTGAGCCAGACCAAGATTGACGAGGAAAAGGCCGAGCGCGATCTGGAGCATCGTCTGCATGGCCGCGAGATTTTCCGCGGCGGCAAGCCCAATCGCACACCGTCCGAACTGCTGGAGCAGGACAAGAAATAATAAGACGCCATCATCCCGCGTGAGCCACAAGCCCGCGCGGGATGATTTTTCTGGGACGGGAATTAAAAAATCATTATGCATAGAAAGTCATAATTATCATTTCGTAAACATTTCGATGAAATTAACGCCATGAGGCATGCTTGCGGTTACAATACCGCGAGGCCTAACTACACACCTTTAAGCCGGTCCTGTGAGACCGGGAAGGAGAATTATGGCGAACAACCATACCGCGGGCGCTGCCGCCCGCACCTTCGCGCCCAGCGAGCTTTGCCAGCGTATGCTGGCCAAAACCAGCAAGGGCACCTGCGGTCCCTGCATCCTGTATCTTGAGGATGGGACCATTTTTTATGGACGTGCATGCGGCGCCGAGGGCACCGCGACCGGCGAAGTCTGCTTCAACACCTCACTCGAGGGCTACTTTGAGGTCATGACCGACCCGAGTTATGCCGGCCAAATCGTAATCATGACCTATCCGCAGATCGGCAACTACGGTATCGACGAGACCGACGTCCAGTCGGCCTTCCCCGGCGACGCCGTGCGCCCTGCGAGCGCTCCGGCTATGCGCGGCATGATCGTTCGCGACATGTGCACCACGCCTTCTAACTGGCGCTCGGCCGTCAGCGTGCCGGAGTATCTGCGCGCCCACGGCATCGTCGCTATCGAGGGCGTCGACACCCGCGCTCTGGTGCGCCATCTGCGCGACAATGGTTCCAAGATGGGCATTATCTCGACCGAGATCTTCGACGTCGACGAGCTTGCCGAGCGTCTGGCCGCAGCGCCCACGCTGGTAGGCGAGAACCTGGTCAAGACCGTAAGTTGCCCCGTACCTCACGAGTTTGTGGCCGCCGATCTGCCTGCCACGCATGACTTTGCGCTTTCGGCTGCCGCTCCTGCCCGTCACAAAGTGGTCGCATACGACTGCGGTGTGAAGCGCGGCATTCTGGAGGGGCTGGTCCGCGCCGGCTGCGACCTTACCGTCGTGCCGTGGGACACGCCTGCCCAGCAGGTGCTCGACATGAATCCCGACGGCGTCTTTTTGTCCAATGGCCCCGGCGACCCCGACGCCGTGGTGGAGACCTACGAGCAGGTGCAGCAGCTGATCGGCAAGGTGCCGGTCTTTGGTATTTGTCTTGGTCACCAGATGATCAGCCTGGCCTGCGGCGCCCAGATGGAAAAGCTTAAGTTCGGTCACCGCGGTGGCAACCAGCCGGTTATGAACCTGGTAAGCCGCCGTGTGGAGATCACCGCGCAAAACCATGGCTTCGGCCTGCTGTTCCCCAGCTTGGGCAAGCTTGTCCCCGAGCTTTCCGGCGGCGAGACCGAGCATGCGGCCGATGGAGATCTGCGCGTCTGGGTGCGCCGCGGAATCGCGCCGGTCGTGATGAACGAGCGCTTTGGCCGCATTCGCCTGACGCACGTGAACCTCAACGACGGTACCGCTGAGGGCATCCAGCTGCTCGACGCCCCGTGCTTCTCGGTCCAGTACCACCCCGAGGCCTCGCCTGGCCCCACCGATGCCCACTATCTCTTTACCGCCTTTACGCGACTCATGGGCGGCGAGGAGAACTACCTGGACATCGATACCGCGAAGGACCGCCTGCAGGGCTGGAACTTTGCCGACAATGGTTCCGCTGCGACCGAGACCGAGGAGAACTAACATGCCGAAACGTACTGACATCAAGCGTATCCTCGTCATTGGTTCGGGCCCCATCGTTATTGGCCAGGCCTGTGAGTTCGACTACTCCGGCGCACAGGCCTGCAAGGTGCTCAAGGAGGATGGCTTTGAGGTCATCCTGGTCAACTCCAACCCGGCGACCATCATGACCGACCCGGGTCTTGCCGACCGCACCTATGTCGAGCCCATCACCGCCGAGTTTATCGAGCGCGTGATCAAGAAAGAGCACCCGGACGCGCTGCTGCCCACGCTGGGCGGCCAGACCGGTCTGAACGCCGCTGTCGAGCTGGCGAAAGACGGTACGCTCGACAAGTACGGCGTCGAGATGATCGGCTGCGACCTGGCCGCTATCGAGCGCGGCGAGGACCGCAAGCTCTTTAACGAGGCCATGGCCGAGATTGGCCTGGAGGTCGCGCGCTCGGGCTATGCCTACAGCGTGGCCGACGCCGAGGCCA
>USMH01000156.1 GCA_900555745.1 uncultured Collinsella sp. | reverse complement strand
TGCTCATCAGCGGTTCGGGTACCAACCTGCAGGCGCTGATCGACCTGATCGCCGCCGGCAAGCTCAACGCTTCGATTGAGCTTGTGGTGTCGAGCCGTCCTTCGGCTAAGGGTTTGCAGCGCGCTGAGCGCGCGGGCATCCAGACACTCACGCTGTCCAAGGATGTCTATGCCGACCCCATCGCCGCCGACGAGATCATTGCGCACGAGCTGCTCGAGCGCGGTTGCGAGTATGTGGTCATGGCCGGCTACATGCGCATGTTGCACACGCCGCTGCTGGCGGCATTCCCCAATCGCGTGGTCAATCTGCATCCCGCGCTGCTGCCGAGCTTTACCGGCGCGCATGCGATCGACGATGCCTTTGCGCGCGGCGTCAAGGTAACTGGCGTGACCGTGCATTTTGCCAACGAGATCTACGACAACGGCCCCATCATCGCCCAGCGCGCGCTGGCTGTTGAGGAGGGCTGGGACGTCGATACGCTCGAGGAGCACATCCACGCGATTGAGCACGTGCTGTATCCCGAGGTCGTGCAGATGCTCGCCGACGGTCGCGTCCACGTGCTGGAGAGCGGCAAGGTCGCAATTGACGCGCCTCGCGGCTAGCGGCGCACAGTACAATTTAGCCGAGTAGCCAGGGTGGTCATTGGCGCCAAGGCGCGCGTGGCCACCTTTTGTTTTGGGTAGCCATTGGGAACGGTCTTTAACGACTGGTCATTCAAGAACGTCGCAGGTGACTAGGTGAGAGAGGTGAGCGCATGGCGGATAACGAAGCGCTGTTTACGCCTGAGCTGGTGTTTTTTGATTGGGAGTGTGCAACGCCGGATGAGGTGTTTGCGCGGCTCGAGGGCGAGCTTGCACCACGTGGCTACATTGCGTCCGGTTGGCTCGACGCCGTTCGCACGCGCGAGGATGCCTATCCCACGGGTCTTGCCATGCCGGCGGCAAACATTGCCATTCCGCATACCGATCCGGGGTTTGTGGCCAAGCCCTATATCGCGGTGGTGAAGCCCGCCGCGCCCGTGACATTTAACGCTATGGCGGGCATGGGCGCTCCGGTGCCGGCGCAGATCGTCATCAATCTGGGCATCGCCGAGCCGGGCGGCCAGGTCGAGGCCCTGCAGGCGCTCATGAATATCTTTATGGACGCCGATGCCGCAGCCGACGTGCTCGGCCAGACCACGTCCCAGGGCATGGTCGACGCCATCCGCCGTCACTTCTAAGGTGGGGCTGAGTCGGCACCTAGGGACGTTCCTTTTCTGCCGGCAGTTAGGGACAGTCCCGAAGTGCCGGCACATAAAGAACGTCCCCAAGTGCCAAGTGCCACATCTGTCCCCTTTGCACCAAAATGGTGCAGATTAACCTGTCCCCAATGCACCAAGCGTGCCGCGGGGGCTGCGTTGTGACACAATGGCGTTTGTTCGATTCGTTATGCGAAAGGCCAACTATGGCAAATAAGAAAAAGAACTCCGAGGCCGCGCCGACGCCCGAGCAGCAGGCCCGCGCCGCCTCCAGCTCTCGCAAGAAGCAGCGCAAGACGTACGTGTCTAAGACCGTCAAGATCGTTCTGGTGGTCATCGGCGTGCTGGCGATGCTGCTTTCCGTCTCGGCGATGGCGTGCTCCGGCCTTATGTCGCAGGCTGAGGACACCTCGGGCTACAAGCTGACCGGCGGTGTTGCTGCCACTATCAACGGCACCAACCTCACCGAGGACACCGTGACCAAGCAGATCATGAGCATGCGCACGTCCAACGGCTACACCAAGGACAAGGATTGGGCGCAGTATCTGGTTGACAACGACCTCACGCCCAAGAAGTACCGCACGCAACTCATCGACTCCTACACGCAGCAAATTCTGCTTCAGCAGGCACAGAAGGAGAACGGCGTGACGGTGTCGGACGAGGAGGTCGAGAAGGCATGGAAGGACGCGTGCAAGAGCGCGGGTGGTGCCAAGACCTTTAAGAAGACCCTTAAGACCTACGGCTATACCGAGGACACCTACAAGGACTCGCTCAAGGAGAGCCTAGCACAGCAAAAGCTTAAGGATGCCGTGGCACCCACCAGCAAGCCCAAGGACAGCGAGATCGTCGATTACATCAACGAGAACCTGTCTAACTACAACGACGCCCGCCGCTCGTCGAACATCCTGATCAAGGTTGATTCCGACGCTTCCGACGAGGACAAGGCTGCCGCCAAGGCCAAGGCGCAGGAGTGCCTGGACAAGATTAACTCCGGTGAGCTGAGCTTTGAGGACGCCGTTGAGCAGTACTCCGAGGACACCGGTTCCAAGGAGAAGAAGGGCGATGTGGGCTGGGATAAGCTCACCACCTTTGTCGACAGCTACCAGACGGCGCTCGAGGGGCTCAACAAGGGCGATGTGAGCGACGTCGTCGAGTCGACCTACGGTTATCACATCATCAAGTGCACCGACTACTTCCATATCGATAATCAGGTCGATGACATTAAGCAGGTGCCCAAGGACATCAAGAAGTACGTCTCCAACGTGGTGAAGACGCAGGCAGCAAGCGCCGCGTACAGCGAGTGGCTGGAGCAGTACAAGAAGGAAGCCGACATCACCGTTAACCCCATGCCCAAGGACGTGCCGTACAACGTCAGCCTGAAGGGCGTCACCAAGAGTTCGACCGACGATTCGTCGACGACCGAGTAATCATGGGGCGGTGCTCGCGCGAGTGCCGCCCACGCTATTGAGGAGGATTTGCAGATGACCAACGAAGAGCTGCAGAAGGAAATGATCGCGGCCATGAAGGCCAAGGACAAGGTTCGCCTGTCCATCATTCGCCAGGTCAAGGCCGAGGTGAAGAATATCGAGGTTAACGAGCGCCGCGATGTGACCGAGGAAGACGTCAACAGCATGATCAAGCGTCTGATTAAGCAGACGAGCGAGACGCTGGAGATGTCCATCAAGGCCGGCACCGACCAGGAGCGTACCGACAACCTGACCGAGCAGGTCAAGATTCTGGAAAGCCTGCTGCCCGCGCAGGTTTCGGGCGAGGAGCTCGAGGCCCTGATCGAGCAGGTTATCGCCGAGCTGGGCGCCACGTCCAAGAAGCAGATGGGCCAGGTTATGGGTGCCCTGGGCAAGGCCACCGGCGGCAACTTCGATAAGCCGGCCGCGGCAAAGATCGTCGGAGCCAAACTCGCATAGGGGCCTAGCGGTACATAGTTGATGTCGAGGGGGCGTGACCATTGCGGTCGCGCCCCTTTTTGCTGGGCTGGGTACTCATTGGGGACAGGCTTAAATGAGTGCCCAATGAGTAGGCACTCATTTAAGCCTGTCCCCAATGAGTGGGTGGAAGGTTGCGGGTTCTTTACGGGAATGTAGTGTGGGCTGCGGAAACGCGGTTCTTTCCGTACAATAGTTCAACTCGTGTAAACGCAGGGAAGGGACATTCATGGCAGACATGATCGAGATCAAGCATCTCA
>USMH01000155.1 GCA_900555745.1 uncultured Collinsella sp. | reverse complement strand
GCAAGTGGGCCGTGCATCAGCGCGGCGGCGAGCCGAAGATTTTTGACTATGCGGACGTGTTGCAGTGCGAAGTAGCCGAGGCGGGCGATCCGGAGGCCGAGGAAGTGGCCTCAAAACAGGAATTTGCCCAGCGTATCCTGACAAATCCCGCCAAGGCGGCGAAAATAAATGCTGCCAAGCGTAATATGTGTCTTGGTATGGGCGTTGTTGTGGCGGTTCAGACGGGAAAAGACGAGGTTTCCAAATTAGAGATTCCCGTTATGACCGACGAAGTCAAACGCGATTCAAGTCTATATAAGTCGTATCGGAATGTCGCCGAGAAGATCAAGGTCGAATTTGATGCCATGGGAGGGCTGGCCTAATTTTGGCGGCATACGTTTCTGAATGAGGAGTCTGTGCAATGGCAGGCGAATCTTATGCAATTCCCCCCAAAGATCGTGCTGTTGAGGGAATTCTTTGGTATATCCAGCACCATCAGCTTGCCGGCGGTGATCGCCTACCGGCCGAGCGCGTGCTGTGCGAAGAGATTGGCGTTTCGCGTACGGCGTTGCGCGCCGGTATCACGCGGCTCATCTCTTGTGGAACGCTCGAGAGCCGTCGCGGATCGGGTACGTATGTGTGTCCTCCCAAGCCGCTGAACATCTTCCAGGAAACGTATAACTTTTCCGATGCTGTGCGGACTGCCGGCCTGCACCCCTCTTCTCGTCTGGTTTCCACCGGGACTATCGAGGCGGATGAGGCGCTTGCCGACAAACTTGGGGTGTCTGTAGGCGCTCCTTTGCTTCGCATGCAGCGCGTTCGACTTATTGAGGGCGAGCCGGCGTCAATCGAGACGGCTCACGTTAACCTGTCCCTGTGCCCATCGCTTATCGAGCACGATTTTGAGTGCGAGAGCCTTTACGATGTCTTGCTCAAAGAAGGTGGCGTGCGTGTTGAGCATGGACGTGAGCATATCTCCATCTCGCGTTTGAACGCCGAAGAGGCCGAGCTGCTCCAGCAAGAAGAGGGAACGCCGGTGTTCTATGAGAGCACGATCGAATTGGATAAGGACATGCGTTTTGTGGAGCATTGCAAATCGGTGATTTTGCCCACAAAGTTCCGCTTTGCCGATAACGGCGAAGAGAACGGCATGAGGAGCGTGGCAGGTGAACAATGGCTGAAACAGTAGATGCCACCCCGGTTTATATGCGCATTCGACGCCGCATCGAGGAACGTATCGAGCGCGGTATATATCCCACGGGTTCCATGATTCCGTCCGAAAAAGACCTTGCCGAGGAATTTGGTACGACACGCTTGACCATCCGAAGCGCTGTCGATGAGCTGGTTCGGCGCGGGCAGATTCGCCGTGTTCGGGGAAAAGGTGCCTTTGTGGCGCAGAAAGTACCTGCTTTTTTTGAACGCACGGTCGGTTTCCGTGAATCGGTCCGTGCTTCGGGCGGCGAGCCGTCCGTCCGTATTCTCGCGCGTTCCAAGCGTTATGCGGGGCCATATTACGCCGACCTGTTTGGCATCGCCGAGGACGACCTGCTCTATTCCGTTCGACGCCTGAACTGCATAAACGGTAGCCCCGTATCGATTGAGACGGCGCTGATTCCCTGCCTGCTGTTCCCAACCATCGAAGATATTGACGTGTCGGTCTTCAGTTTGTACGAGACCTATGAGATGCTGGGCCGAAAGCCAGTCATGGCACAGGAAAAGCTCGATATCGAAGCGCTGGGCGCACGAGATGCCGGCCTCCTTGGACTGGGACAGGGCGATCTTGTTTTGCTTTTGGAATGCGTGAGCTATGACGCGAGCGGTCAGGCTATCGAGTATGTAAAGTCCTTCAATCGTGGCGATACGGGCGGCTACACCTATACGTACTAGCTGGTATTTTGTGAATAACGGCTGGGAAACTAACCAGTTTTGATCGTTGGGTCAGCTGTATATACAACCTTACAGGGCTCAAAATCGACCGTTCGCCGATGGGGATAAATTAATCGACAAAGAGGTATCAAAAAGCCGTAACCTGTAACTGTGATTGGTATCAAATACTAATGATTTGTTACGAGGTGAGACGATGAAGATGCTCGATTACGTTCAGCTTGCCCATGTGCGTATGGGGGAGAACCTCGAGCGTTCGTCTGAGCTGGTAGCGCAGCTCGTTGATATTTTCCAGTCCGGTTCTTTTGACGCGCTGCGCATCGTTGCTTCGGGTTCGTCGCGCCATGCCGCCGATTGCGCCCGCGATTACCTGCAAGATGCCCTGCAAATGCAGGTGTCCGTTGTGACGCCCGAGGCCTTCGTCGATTTTGAACACACCTATCCGCAGCATGTGCTCAACATTGCCGTTTCGCAGAGTGGCTATTCGACCAATACGATTGCGGCGCTCGATTACATGCGCGCACACGATATGGCTGCAGTTGCGCTCACGGCAAACGTCGAGGCACCCATCAAGGAACACGCTGGCATCGTTCTTGACTACGGTGTGGGCGTCGAGTCGGTGGACTTTGTGACTCTGGGCGTCGAGGTGCTCGTTGAGTACCTGGTGCTCTTTGGTATTTACGGCGGTCAGGCGCGCGGAACGATTGACGCCAAGGGCGTTGCCCAGCGTCTTGACGACCTGCGTGAGGCTATCCAGGCCAATGCCGTGATGTGCAAGACCGCCGAGGCATATGTCCAAGACCACATGCTCGAGCTTTCTGAGCACACGCCCGCCATGGTCGTCGGCAACGGCCCCAACTATGGCGTTGCCGAAGAGGCGGCCCTCAAGCTGAGCGAGACCATCAAGATTCCTGCCATGCATCACGAAGGCGAGGAGTTCGTCCACGGTCCCGAGATGCAGATCGTTCCGGGCTATCTGGTGTTTATCGTCGACGATCCGCAGGGGTCGGAGCGTCTTGCGAATATCGCTGATGCGCTATCGAACGTTACGACAAAAACGGTGCTGCTCACGGCCCATCCCAAGGGTAGGGCTCACGAGGTTGCGGTGCCTCAGGTGGCTCCGCTGCTCAGCGCAATTCCCAATCTCGTGTTCTTCCAGACGATTGCGGCAATAATCGCCGAGCGTCTGAAGTCATGGGACGTTCACCCGTATCTCGATGCTGTCTCCAAGCAAATGGAGGTCAAGGCGGAGGGCTACGAAGAGTCAGTCAATGCGCTTAAGGCCAAAGCGGCCGAGTGTTACGGAATGTAAGCGGGTTTTGATGCCCGTTGGCATGGGGGATGTGGAAACAACCCCAGAAAGGAGAGACAAATGAAGGAAACCGAGAAGATCGAGATCATGCATTTCGACCAGGAGGGCTATCTCGAGGACGGCAAGGCGCTCTACGAGACCGGCAAGAAGATGACCGCGCTCGCCGACAAGGTCGCCGACGAGGGCTACGACGCCGTGTTCCTGATGGGCGTCGGCGGCACCTGGGACGAGCTCATGCAGCTCGAGTACCTCATGAACAAGTTCGGCGACCGCGACCTCGAGGTCTA
>USMH01000154.1 GCA_900555745.1 uncultured Collinsella sp. | reverse complement strand
TGAACCGTCGCATGCCCGCCGGCAAGGTGCTCAACGACGGCTCCACCATGGTGGCCGCCCAGTGCAGTATGCTTTTGCTCGCCGTTACGCAGTTCACCACCAAGTTCAACGGCTCCGAGCTTTCGGTCTTCGATTGCACCAGCATGGGCACGCGCGGTCTGTTCTCGGCCTATATCGCCGCGTTCATTACCGTGTGGGTCTATAAGTTCTGCGTCTCGCGCGATCTGACCATTAAGCTGCCTAAGGAGGTCCCGGGCGCCATCGCTCAGAACTTCCGCGACATCATCCCCTTTGGCGGTGCTGTCATCATCTGCGGCATCATCGATGTCGTCGTGCGCAACCTCATGGGCGTTCCGTTCTCCGAGCTGCTTATCAAACTGCTCTCCCCGCTCTTCACCGCTGCAGAAACCTATCCTGGCCTTATCCTTATCCAGGCAGCCACCGCGTTCTTCTGGTTTATCGGCGTCCACGGCCCCTCGATCGTCCAGCCGGGCATCGACCCCATCCGTCTTGCCAACCAGGCCGAGAACCTGCAGGTTCTGCTGGCCGGTGGCCACCCCGCCCACTCCCTCACCTTTAACATGTCGCTCGTGGGTGAGTTCGGCGGCACCGGCGCCACGTTCATCGTGCCGCTTCTGCTGATTCTCTTTATGAAGTCCAAGCAGCTCAAGGCCGTCGGTAAGGCCTCGATTGTTCCTGTTGCCTTCGCCGTCAACGAACCGCTGCTCTTTGGCGCGCCGATGATCCTTAACCCCTACATGCTCATCCCCTTTGTTGCCGCCGGTTGCGTCAACGTGAGTGTTGCCAAGTTCTTTATCGATAACGTGGGCATGAACGGCTTCTCCTTCGTGGTGCCTTGGGCTACCCCTGCCCCCATCGGCATCTTCATCACCACGAACTTCCAGCTTATCGCCCTGGTATTTGTCGCGATTATCATCTTGCTGGACGCCATCATCTACCTGCCGTTCTTGAAGGCATACGATAAGCTGCTCTGCGACCAGGAGGCCGAGCGCGCCGCCGAGCTGGGTCTCGAGTCCGATGGTGCCGCTGCCATCGCCGCCAACGCCCCTGCGCCCGCTGTCGAGCAGGCTACCGCTTCCGTCGAGACGACTGTTGCCGCCGCCGACAACAAGCCTGTCGTCGATCAGCCCGAGCCCGCTGCCGATGCATCCGCCAAGAAGGATGTCGATGGCCTGAAGGTCCTCGTCCTGTGCGCCGGCGCCGGCACCTCTGCCATGCTCGCCAACGCCATCAAGGAAGGTGCCGCACAGACCGGAGAGAACATCGCTTCCTCCGCAGGCGCCTATGGCCAGCACACTGCCATCATGGATCAGTACGACGTTATCGTGCTTGCCCCGCAGGTCCGTAGCTACTACAACGACATGAAGGCCGACACCGATCGCCTGGGCATTAAGCTGCTCGCCCCGCGCGGCAAGGAATATATCGACCTTACCCGCGACCCCGCTGGCGCCATCAAGTGGCTCCGCGAGAACCTCGACTAGGTTCCTCCCTCTGTTGGTGCCCGGATCCCCAGTTCGGGCACCTCTCCCTATTCGAATCCCACAGAAAGGATGACTCATGACCAACCCCATGCAGTTCCCCGACGGCTTTGTGTTTGGCGGCGCCACCGCCGCTTACCAGGTTGAGGGCGAGACCCGCACGCACGGCAAGGGCAAAGTGCCCTGGGACGATTTCCTGGCAGCTCAGGGTCGCTTCTCCCCCGATCCCGCAAGCGATTTCTACAACAAGTACCCGGTCGATATCGACCTGTGCCAGCGCTTCGGCATCAACGGTATCCGCGTCTCCATCGCTTGGAGCCGCATCTTCCCCAACGGCACTGGCGAGATCAACCACGAGGGTGTCGCCTTCTATCATGAGCTTTTCGCCACCTGCAACAAAGCCGGCGTTATCCCCTATGTCACGCTCGATCACTTTGATACGCCCGAGGCCTTTTACCAGGACGGCGGCGAGGGCTTCCTGACGCGCACGACGATCGACGCCTTTGTCGAGTACGCCAAGTTCTGCTTTGCCGAGTTCACCGAGGTCAAGCACTGGTTCACGTTTAACGAGATTCCCGCAACCGCCGAGGGCAGCTTTATCGTCGGCAACTGGCCGCACGGCGAGAAGTATCGCCTGGACAAGGCCTTCCAGCTCATGCACAACATGATGGTGGCCCACGCCAAGGCTGTCGTCGCCTTCCATGAGGGCGGCTTTGAGGGTGAGATCGGCATTGTCCAGAACCTGGAGCCCAAGTATCCCCTCGATCCCAACAGCGCTGCCGACTGCGAGGCCGCCCGCATGGCCGACGTCATCAACAACCGCTGGGTACTCGACGCCACCTTCCGTGGCCACTATGCAGCCGACACCATGGAGGCTGCGACCAAGCTTGCCCATATCGCCGGCGGCGAGCTCGACGTCCGCGACGAGGACATCGCCGCGCTGACCGCCGCGCTCCCCTACAACGATTGCCTGGGCGTCAACACCTACAAGTGCCAGTTCCTGCGTGCCGCCGAGGGCGAAAACGACATCAACCACAATGGCACCGGCGACAAGGGCTCCTCGCGCTGGTTCCTCAAGGGCGTGGGCGAGTCATGCGTGCGCGAAGGCGTTCCCACCACCGATTGGGACTGGATCATCTATCCCGAGGGCCTCTACGACCTGCTGCTCCGCATTAAGAACGATTACCCCAACTACAAGAAGATCTACATCACCGAGAACGGCATGGGCTATAAGGACGACTTCGAGGACGGCTTTATCGATGACGCCCCTCGCATCGACTACATGCGTCAGCATCTCGCATGGATCCTCAAGGCAATCGACGGCGGCGTGAACGTCGACGGTTACTTCGTGTGGTCGCTGCAGGACCAGTTCTCCTGGACCAACGGCTATAACAAGCGCTATGGCCTGTTCTACATCGACTTTGAGACCCAGAAGCGCTATCCCAAGGCGAGCGCGTACTGGTACAAGAACGTCTCGGAGACCGGCCTGCTTATGGCCTAACTTTTGCCGCATACCCCCTGTCGGCCGCATGCGAATCCCTCCACGGGTTCGCATGCGGCCTATTTTTTTGCTCGGCCCGTGCAGGCCGTTTGTCTCGATTTGTAACATCTAGCAGGGATTTTCAATCCTAACTGTTATAGATTTAGACGAACGGGCGACCAGGGCTGAAAGATCTCAATCTGTAACACGTAGCCCACTTTCGACCGTCTAACTGTTACAGATCGAGACAAACGCCACAGGTCAATCCCTTTAATCTCAATCTGTAACATCTAGCCGAGTTTTTCGATCCCAACTGTTACAGATTGAGACGATTCGACGGTACCGGTCGCTTGGACACGTCGTGGTACAATTATGCCACGACGCAAAGGAGGTACCCATGTCCGCTTGTGTGCCCGTCCGAGACATGAAGGACACTGCCACATTCACCGCACTTGTTGAGTCTGAGCGCGACGTCACCGTAACTAAGAACGGCTACGAGGCCATGC
>USMH01000153.1 GCA_900555745.1 uncultured Collinsella sp. | reverse complement strand
GGATCTGGATATCCTCGAGGCCGATTATGCCATTTGCTCTACCGAGCGCGGAACCGAGATTGGCTTGGTTACGGCCGATCCCTTCGAGGTGCCGCAAGACGAGATCGGTCAGCCGCTCAAGCCCGTGCTGCGCGTGGCGAGCGACATCGATCTGCAGCTTGCCGACGACCTGGCCATCCAGGGCGACGAGGCGATGGTCGATTTCCGCCGTCTGGTCAAAGAGCTCGACCTCGAGATGAAGCCGGTCGGCGTCGAGTACCTGTTTGGCGGCGAGAAGGCCGTGTTCTACTTTGCTGCCGAGGAGCGCGTCGATTTCCGTCAGCTCGTCAAGGACCTGTCCTCGACGCTGCACATTCGCGTCGACATGCGCCAGATCGGCGTGCGTGACGAGACCCGCCTGGTGGGCGGCTATGCCCAGTGCGGCCAGGAGCTCTGCTGCACGCGCTTTGGCGGACAGTTTGAGCCGGTTTCGATTCGCATGGCAAAAGAGCAGGACCTGCCGCTCAACTCGTCCAAGATTAGCGGCGTCTGTGGCCGCCTAATGTGCTGCCTGCGCTACGAGTTCGAGGCGTACAAGGACTTTAAGAGCCGCGCGCCCAAAAAGAAGACGCTTATCGATACGCCGCTTGGCAAGGCGCGTATCCAGGAATATGACACGCCGCGTGAGCAGCTGGTGTTGCGCCTGGAGAACGGCAAAGTCTTTAAGGTCAACTTGGCCGACATGACCTGCTCTGAGGGCTGCAAAAAGAAGGCCGCCGAGCAGGGCTGCAACTGCCGCCCCGACTGCGTGACGCGCGATGTGCTCGAGCGTATCGAGTCGCCCGAGATGCGCCTGGCGCTTATGGAGCTCGACCGCGAGAACGGCGTCGACGTGGGCGATGGCCTGTCGAGCGCCGACCGTCTGGCGGGGACGACGATGCCCAAGCGCCGCCGTCGCGATGCGGACGCCGATACCCGTACCGGTCAGAGCCAGGGCGAGGGTCGCGGCCGCGGTAAGGGTCGCGGCAAGGCCGAGGCACCCGAGGCCGAGGAGGCTGCCGGTGGACGTCGCCGCCGCAAGCGCTCGGGTTCGGGCGATACCGGCGAGGCCGCTCCCGCAGGCAAGAATTCCCCCCGCGAGCGCGAGGCTCAGCAGCCCCAGCAGCAAAACCGAGGCGGTGGCATGAATCCCACGCGCCGTCGCCGCCGCCATTTGTCGAGCGAGGAGCGCGAGGACGCCTTCCGCGCCGCAGCCGCTCGCGAAGCCGGTGCCGCCCCCAAGGGTGGTTTGGGTTCCGATACGCCTGTCGACAAGGGTGGCAAGCAGCGCAACGATGACGAGCGCGCCCCGCGTCCGCGTCGTCGCCATTCCTCGGGCACGCAGCAAAAGCCCTCGGTGCCCTCCGTGGCCGATCAGGTCTCGGACGGCGAGGTCAAGGTCACGCGCCGTCGCCCCGGAGATGGCGGAGGGGCGGCCGCCAAGGCCGCGCGCGGCGCTGCTCGCGACGAACACGAGTTGCGCGAAGATCGTGGTGGCGAGGGTTCGGCCGACCAGGGCCAGAAGCGCCGTCGCCGTCGTCGTTCCCGCAAGCCGCGTCAAGATGGTGGCGAGGGTTCGACCCAAAACTCGTCCGCACCGCAACCGCCCACCGGCGAATAGCGCCCGCAAACGGATTTAACCCGCCTGGCCCCAAACGCGCCGGGGTACCATAGCGCTGAATCAACGACCCTCCCTGCGACCGAGCGTAGGGAGGGTTGTGTCGTGAAGAGACATTTGAACGTGTTGGGATGCCTGCAAGGTGCCGACATCCTACCGTTTGCGGATGAATTGCTACCGTTTGCCGAGCGGGCGGCGCACGAGGCGCTTGAGGCGTTGTCGCCCACGCGATGCGCCGGCTGCGAGCGCTCCGGCGCGCTTATTTGCCAAGACTGCTTGGCGGCGCTTGCGCTCATCGACCCGCGGCATAGCTGCACTCGATGCGGCGCCCCGTTTGGAGACTTGCTGTGCACCGAGTGCTCGGTCGAGGGTACGTCCTCGGCGATGGCCGAAGCACTCGGCCGGTGCCTGGCATGTGCCGTTTACACGCACCCGCTGCCGCGGATCATTAAAGCGTACAAAGACGCGGGCGAGCGACGCCTGGCGCCGTATCTGGCAGAGCTGCTATACGACACCGCCTTACATGCCCAGGTCGCGGCACCCGATCGCTATGGCGGTGTGTTGTCCGGCGCCGATGCGGTGGTGTTTGTGCCCGCGACGGCGGCGGCGTTTCGGCGACGCGGCTTCGATCATATGGAAGCCATCGCGCGCCCATTTTGCGAGCTGTCGGGTGTTCCGCTGCTCGACGCCCTCGTTAAGTACGGCCATGGCGACCAGCGTGAACTCGGTCGTGAAGAACGCCGTGAACGCGCCCGAGGCATGTACGAGACCGTTGAGGACGTGCGGGGCCGCCGCCTGCTGCTTATCGACGACGTTATCACCACGGGTGCGACGATGGCAGCGGCTTCGGCGGAACTCAAACGTGCCGGTGCCGCGGCCGTTGATGGCCTCGCTATCGCACGCGTTTGGTAGGGGTGATTCGTGTGGCGGTAACAATCAAACAGCGCAACAGGCCGACAAAAGAGCAGCTTGCGGCTTCCGTGATCCTGACGGGTGCCTCGGCGTTGCGTATGATGCGCGCCGAGCGCCGGCAGATGGGCTACGTCGGCTGGAAGGACCTTGAGCCCGAGGAGGAACGCCGCGTGCTGTGTACGTCATCGCCTTCGACCGAGGATATCTGTCTTTCCGACTTGGTGCGAATCGGAGCCAAAAGCGGCGAGGTGCAAGAAGATCTGTGCTTGCTGGTGGGATCTGCGGCGCAGCGCCGCCGCATGCCTGACGTGGGCTGGTCCGTGTGTTCCGGGTTGCCCGCCGGCTCGATTTTAGAGGTAGAACCGGGGGTGTACAGCCTATCTCCCGAGGCCCTTTGTGTTGCCGTCGCCCGCGAGGTCGGCTGTATCCAGGGGTTTGCCCTGGCCCAGGAACTGTGTTCCAAGATTTCACTGAGCGATCGCGGGAAGTATCTGCCTCCCTACACCTCGCCTGTTGCGAATAGACTTGCAAAGGACAAGGATCAACCGGCAGACGTGGGCTACTTTGAAGTCGAGCCGGTGCTGACGCCCGATCGCCTGGCAGATTACCTTGCGGCATGCAAGGGGAATGTGGCCAAACAACTGCTGCGCCTGTGTCCCTATCTGTCGGAAAACTTGCGCTCACCCATGGAGTGCATCATGCTCGCACTGTTTTCGCTTCCGTTTTCATATGGCGGATTTGCCTGCGGTCCCTTTAAGACCGACTACAAGATCGAGTTCGATGACCGCGCGCAGTCAATCTCGGGGATGCCGCATGCAGTTTGCGATGCGTATCAGGAAACAGCCCGGTTTGACCTGGAATACAACGGTGAGCTGGGCCATTCCTCCCGGAGGGGACGTATCCATGATGAAAAACGCAACACGGGCTTGATTACTATGGGAATCGAGGTCGCGACGGTCAACAACGAAATGCTCTGCGACATG
>USMH01000152.1 GCA_900555745.1 uncultured Collinsella sp. | reverse complement strand
GCTGGTGGCGCGGTGCTGTGCATCGGCGTGGCGCACCTCATCCGCAGCCGTAAGCAGGCTGAGGAGTCCGAGCAGGAGTAACGCTCGCTCATCCATCCCTTTGGCAGGTGGGATGTGATGGCCATGAGACTTGCGGACACTTTTCTCGTCCATCCACGTTCTTGCTTTGCCATTCTCTTTTCGGGGCAGATTCCGCACTGGAGTCTGCCCCGTTTTTTTTGGATAACGCAGTCAGGTTTCATTGCCCGATAGATCAAGCGTATGAATATCGAACAAATGTTTGCAATTATTGCGTTTACCAGGCGTGGTGCGTGTAACCGCAGTAAAATGGCTTTGCGACGCATCCCGTGCGCGGGCGGCCGACGACTCGATCGGAGGTCCCCAAATGCTGAAATTCCTTAACGCGCTCGCCGCCCTCGCGGCGGTGGGCTCGTTCGTCATCGCGTTTCTTGACTCGTATGAGGTTCGGTTTAAGGTCCGTAGGCGCACGCGCGGTGCGGACGGTAGAAGGCATTTGCGCCGCAACAAGCGCAAATAAGAATGCCCGGGGTTAGAGGCCCGGGCATTTAACAACACCGGAAACTGGTCGCCCGCGCTCCAAAGTACTTACGCGGGATGCGTCGTTTCCTATTAACATTGTATCCCGAATCGCCCCGCCGATTCGGGACATTTTGAAAACTCAAACACATCGGGCAAACCCGGACAATGCGGCCAGGCTCCTCTGGACGAGGAACCGTGTGGGTAACTATCGAACAGATGTTTGCAATTATTGCGTTTACCAGCTGTGGGTGCATACACTCGCAGTAAAATGGCTTTGCGGCGCATCCCGTGCGCGGGCGGCCGACGACTCGATCGGAGGTCCCCAAATGCTGAAATTCCTTAACGCGCTCGCCGCCCTCGCGGCGGTGGGCTCGTTCGTCATCGCGTTTCTTGACTCGTATGAGGTTCGGTTTAAGGTCCGTAGGCGCACGCGCGGTGCGGACGGTAGAAGGCATTTGCGCCGAAAGCGCAAATAAGAATGCCCGGGGGTCGGATCCCGGGCATTTAACAAAAGCTGAAAACTAGGCCGCCCGCGCTCTCGTACACTTACGCGGGATGCGTCGTTTTCTATTGACATTGTATCCCGAATCGCCCCGCCGATCCGGGACATTCTGAAAACTCAAATGCGGGCCCATACTCGCGCTGCGCAATGCTGCCAGGCTGCGTTGTCTGGCGCGGAAGCTCGCTAATCGGCTATTATTTGTTCAGACAACCTGAGCTGTAAAGGAGTGACCGGCGATGGTGCAGGGCGCCAAACATATGAAGAGCAATAACGCCGCGGCCGGCGGTGGCTCAAGCCCTCAGCCCAAACCTCAACCAAAGCCCAAGCGCCGTCGCAAGCGGCTGCCGCGTTGGGCCGACCGACTCATCACCATCGTCATCATTCTTATTGGCGTGGGCCTTATGACCTGGCCGTGGATCTTGGACCGGCTCGAGGCCTCGGGCGTGTTCAACCAGATCAGCACGGTGTCCAGCACCGTGGACGCGCTGTCTGCCGAGGAGCGCGAGCGCATCCTGCTCCAGGCGCGCTCCTTTAACGAGCGGCTGGCGGGCGAGGCCACCGAGCTTCCCGCCGACCAGATCGAGCCCTACGCTCAACAGCTCATCTTTGACCGCGACCCCATGATGAGCTGGGTCGAGATCCCCTCCATCGACGTGAGCATGCCCATCTACCACGGCACGAGCGAAGAAGTCCTTATGGCGGGCGTCGGTCACCTGGAGGGCACGAGCCTGCCGGTGGGCGGCACCTCGACGCATTGCGTGCTCACCGCGCACTCGGGCATGCGCAACCTGAGCATGTTCGACGACATCCATTCGCTGGAGCCCGGCGACTTGGTGCTGCTGCACACCATGAACAAGACGCTCGCCTACAAGATGGTGGACTCCGAGGTCGTGCTGCCCGAGGAGATGGAGTCGCTGACCATCGAGCCCGGCGCCGACAAAGTGACGCTCGTTACCTGCACGCCCTACGGCGTAAACGACCATCGCCTGCTGGTGCATTGCGTGCGCACAAAGTACAACAAGAAGGACGTCGACAAGCAAAAGTCGCTGGCCGGCCGCCACTGGGGCAAGCGCGAGTTTGCCGTGCTCATTGTGGTCGTGGCCATTGTGCTGTTGCTGCTGGACATCGTGATCCACGCGGTCCGTAAACGCCGCAAGGCCAAGGCCTCGGCATAAGACATTCTCCAGAACCACCACAAAGGGGACAGGCGCCTTTGTGGTGGTCGGGACTTCCGAACCATCACAACATTCGATGAAAATCTCGATTTTGACGATAAACGTCGAATGTTGTGATGGTCTTCGTTGTGGGCGGGACGGTTTTCGCTATGGACGGTGCGGTTTCGCTGCAGAACCGCCGGCCCGCCGCTTGCCAGCCCGCCGCCCTCGTTACGTTTTCGCTGCATTTGGGTAAAGCACCTGCTCCAAGCGGCGTTGCCTTGTATACTAGAGCGGTTTAACTGTTATGCGGAAGGGAGCGCCTATGGCACTCAGCGAGAAAGACGTGCGCGGCATCGCCGAGTACGCAAAGATCGCACTGACCGATGACGAGCTCGCCCAGATGACGTCCTACCTGAACGACGCCGTCCAGATGCTCGAGCCCGTCCTGCAATATGACTTGCCCGACGTGGAGCCCACGTTCCATCCCATCGGAAGCCTGTCCAACGTGATGGGCGACGACCTGCGCGAGCCCGAGCGCGACCTGCCGCTCGACGTTGCGCTCGAAAACGCCGGCAGCGCGCGCGAGCGTTACTTCCGCGTGCCGTCCATTTTGGGAGAGGGGGAGAGCGAGTAATGGCACAGAGCTTCGATTCCCTTACCGCCGCCCAGATCGCCGCGGGCGTTGCCGCCGGCGACTTTACCGCTACCGAGGTGGCCCAGGCCTCCCTTGCCGCCATCGAGGCGCGCGAGGGCGGGGTCCAGGCATTCCTGCAGGTGGCGCCCGAGCTCGCGCTCGAGGCCGCTGCGCGCGTGGATGCCGACCGTGCCGCAGGCAAGCCGCTGCCCCCGCTCGCGGGCGTGCCGCTGGCCATTAAGGACAACATGAATCTCGTGGGCACGCGCACCACCTGTGCTTCCCGCATGCTCGAGAACTACCAGAGCGTCTACACCGCCACCTGCGTCCAGCGCATGCTCGATGCCGGCTGCCTGCCCATGGGCAAGGCCAACATGGACGAGTTTGCCTTTGGTAGCTCCACCGAGAGCTCGGCGTTCCACCGCACCAACAACCCTTGGGATACCGAGCGCGTGCCCGGCGGCTCCTCGGGCGGCTCCGCTGCAGCCGTCGCCGCGGGCGAGGTCGCGCTGTCGCTGGGCTCGGACACCGGCGGCTCCATTCGCCAGCCGGCGTCGCTGTGCGGCGTGGTGGGCTTTAAGCCCACGTATGGCGCCGTGAGCCGTTACGGCGTGGTTGCCTTTGGCTCGTCGCTCGACCAGGTGGGCCCCTTTGGCCGCACGGTCGAGGATGTCGCGCTGGCCATGAACGCGCTTACCGGCGCGGGCCACGATCC
>USMH01000151.1 GCA_900555745.1 uncultured Collinsella sp. | reverse complement strand
ATGCCGATCGCATTGTGGTGCTGGACGACGGTCGTGTCCACGGCGTGGGCACGCACGAGGAACTGCTGGCGGGCGACAACATATACCAGGAGATTTACGCCTCGCAGATGGAGTTTGCGGGGAACGCGGACGCCGGCGATGGCAACGACGGTGGCTGCGCGAATGATCCGTTTTCCTCCGTCGCATGCGGATCGCCCTTGGAAGGGGGTGAGCGCCATGCCTAAGACCGCAGCCCAAGCACGCCCGGCCGACCTCAAGCGCACGGTGCGCCGCCTGCTCTCCTACATGGGGCATGCCAAGTTCTCGTTGCTCGCGGTGGGCGTGCTCGCCTCCGTCGCCGCCATCGCGAGCCTCGCCGGCACCTACATGGTGCGCCCCATCGTTAACGGCTTGGCTACGGGCGGGGAGGAACTGCTCGCCAAGCAGGTCATCCTGACGGCGATCATCTACGCTGCGGGCGTGCTCTCGGCCCTGGGCTACTCGCAGATTATGGTGCGCGCGGCCCAACACGTGGTGTCCGATATTCGCCGCGACCTGTTCGCGCACATCCAGACGCTGCCGCTCAGTTATTTTGACAGCACGCGCTCGGGCGACATCATGAGTTTTTTCACCAACGACGTCGACACCGTCTCCGAGGCGCTCAACAACAGCTTTGCCAACGTGATTCAGGCCGCCATTCAGGTTGTGGGCACCACGGCCATGCTCATCATCCTTAACTGGCAGCTCACGATTATCACGCTCGTGTGCGATGCGGCCATTGTGCTGTATGCGCGCTACTCGGGCGCGCGCTCTAAGCGCTTCTTTGCCGCCCAGCAGGCATCGCTTGGCGACCTGGACGGATACGTCGAAGAGATGGTCTCGGGCCAAAAGGTCATCAAGGTCTTTAACCGTGAGGCGGCGAATGTCGCCGGCTTTGCCTGCCGCAACGACGAGCTTCGCCGCACCGGCACCGCCGCCGTGAGCTATGCCAACTCCATGGTGCCCATGACTGTCGTGATTGGCTACGTCAACTATGCCATCGTCGCCGTGGCGGGCGGCATGCTCTGCATCAAGGGGCTCGCCGACGTAGGTGCGCTCGCGAGCTACCTGGTCTTTGTGCGCCAGGCCGCCATGCCCATCAACCAGTTTACGCAGCTCGGCAACTTCTTGCTCAACGCGTTGGCCGGCGCCGAGCGCCTGTTTGCCGCCATGGACCTTGAGCCCGAGGTGGACGAGGGCTGCGTGGAGCTGGTGCAGACGGGCGACGCCGCGTGGGCGTGGAAGATTCCCGAGGGCCAGGGCGTGGGCGCGTACGGGCATTTGCATGATGTGGCAGCCGTTGATGAGTCGGGCCGCGCGGTGGCTGCCGACGGCACCGAGCTCACGTGCGGCTTGGTCCCGCTTGCCGGCGACGTGCGCTTCCATGCCGTGGACTTTTCCTACGTGCCGGGCACCCGCGTGCTCACGGACCTCAACCTGTTTGCCAAGCCGGGGCAAAAGATTGCGTTTGTGGGCTCCACGGGCGCCGGCAAGACGACCATTACCAACCTCATCAACCGCTTCTACGAGGTCGATGACGGCGAGATCACGTACGACGGCATCGACGTCAAGCACATTGCCAAGGCCAGCCTGCGCGGGTCGCTCGGCATTGTGCTGCAGGACACGCACCTGTTTAGCGGCACCATTGCGCAGAACATCCGCTTTGGCAAGCTCGACGCGACCGACGAGGAGGTGCGCGCCGCTGCCGAGGCCGCCTGCGCCGACTCGTTTATCCGCCGCCTGCCGCGGGGCTACGACACACCGGTCACGGCCGACGGCGCCAACCTGTCGCAGGGTCAGCGTCAGCTGCTCGCCATCGCGCGCGTGGCCGTCGCCGATCCGCCGGTGCTCATCCTGGACGAGGCCACGAGTTCCATCGACACGCGTACCGAAAAGCTCATCGAGCGCGGTATGGACCGCATCATGCGCGGTCGCACCACGTTTATGATCGCGCACCGCCTGTCCACTGTCCGCGACGCCGATGCCATCATGGTCCTCGAACACGGCCGCATCATCGAGCGCGGCACGCACGAAGAGCTGCTCGCCCAGCACGGCGAGTACTGGCAGCTGGCGCATGGCTTAAAAGAGTTGGATTAACCCGTTCGAGTACGATACTTTGACCCCTCCGTGCCCCTCACCTCGCCTCAAACCATCACAACATTCGACGTTTTTTGCCAAAATCGGGAAAAGCATCGAATGTTGTGATGGTTTTTCTACCACTCGACCGGGTGGAATCGCTTTCTTGCGCACGAAGGTGTGCGAACCCGTGAGCAGGGGAATAAGGTTGGTTATCCGACTCCATTGGAGGGCTCATGGACCTGCCGATCGTCCTGTCCCATAAGACCGCCTGGCTGTACCACAACGTGGCGCGCCCGTCCGAGCCGCTCTCGCGAGCAAGCAGCCTATACGATGAGGACTCGCTTGCTAACGAGGCGGAGCCGACCGCGAGCCTGCCCAAATTGGGACTCGATACCAAGGGGCTGAGGGCTTCAACGGCAGTTGGAATCGTTACCGACTATCTAGTTTCTCTTGGTATTCCACGAGAAGAGCTCGATCATATCGACACGCTCGTCAACTTTGATTTTGAGCGCTCGACGCCGGCTGGATTTAGGTGCCACGTGTTTGGGGCGCCGATACCTCCAGGCCATCTTATCGAGGTGGCGGAGGGCCTTCTGGTGGTTGATGAAGCCATGTGCTTTGTCCAGGCGGGTTCGTGGATGAGCGAGCCCGAGCAGCTGGAATATGGCTACGAAATCTGCGCCCGTTACCATTTGAATCACCTGTCGACAGGCGATTATATCGAGATGGGGCAGAGGTATACCGTTGCCGACTTGATTGCTTATTGCAATGAGAACCGATCTCGTCAGGGGGCTATACGCGCGGCCGCCGTGCTCAGGCGCGTGCACGATGGCGCGCGGTCGCCCATGGAGACGGCCACCGCAATCATGGTCGTAGCAAAACGTTCCCAGGGCGGGCTGGGATACGCCAAGGTTGAGCTCAACCATCGGGTCGATGTTCCCAACGAGTTCAAGTATCTCGCAAAGTCCGGGTATTTCGAGATTGACGTATATGCGCCTGCGAGCGGTACGGGGATTGAATACAACGGCTCGGACCATCTTGATAAACAGCGCAGCGCGTCGGATGCGGAGCGTATGACCGTGCTGAGCGCGCTGGGCTTTAGGATGATCGTCCTCACCGGGACTCAGTTTGCCCACCAGCTGCAATTGCATCGGGCGATGAACGCCATCGCACTCGCTATGGGCCTTAAGTGCGACCGGAGCGAGGCATTCCAGAAACGTCAGAACGACCTGCGAGAATTCGTGATTCGGCACTGGGATGGCGGTCTTTAGGGGCGTTTTGGTCCTTCTACGGGGTACTGTGGGCGGGCAAACCATCACAACATTCGACGTTTATCGCCAAAAACGGGAAAAGCATCGAATGTTGTGATGGTTTGTATGCTGAGGATGGGCTTGGGAAGCCGGTCTTGCTCGAAGCGACCTGTCCTGTCGTACGGGTGTCGGCATGATTCTCTCGTGGGG
>USMH01000150.1 GCA_900555745.1 uncultured Collinsella sp. | reverse complement strand
ACCGTTTGCAATACCCTCTGGCCGGCATCTTCATACCGTTCGCCGAGTATGCCACGGCTTACTAAAAAACATGCAGGTGAGGCCGATGAGCTGCGCAAATGTTAGCTAAAGGTGACTTGAAATATAGGGCGATTGAGCGTGCTTGCGGAAACCGCATCCCATTATTTTGTCGAAAAACGGATTGCAGTTTCCGGTTAGGCCCGCTAGCGGAAAATGCGAGCCGGTATCAGCTCTCAAAACGGGATACGGTTTCCGGTTGAGTCTTCAGACGGAAACTGCGACCCGGAATCCACGCTCAAACCGGGATGAGCTTTCCGCAAGACGGCCCCCAGGCACCCCCGGACGAAAACCTCAGCCATCTCTACATAGATCTCAATAGATTTGCCGAGAACTCATTCAGCGCATCTACCTGCGTATTTGCGAACCTAAACTCTCGGCAATAAGAAATCTTATATGAATTGACTTAGATTTTGTATATTCCGGCCCATAAGGGGATACACTACATCCTGAAAGACAAGCCGAAGCGCCGCGCGACAGATCGTCGAGGCGGCGCGAACGCAAAAGAGAGAGGGAATTTCTAATGAGTAAGATTCTTGGTATCGACCTTGGTACTACTAACTCCGCTATGGCCGTTCTCGAGGGCGGTTCTCCGACCATTATCGTGAACGCCGAGGGCGACCGCACCACCCCGTCCGTTGTCGGCTTCCGTGCTGACGGCGACCGCGTCGTGGGTAAGGCCGCTAAGAACCAGGCTGTCACCAACCCCAAGAACACCGTGTTTTCCATCAAGCGCTTCATGGGCCGCAAGTACTCCGAGTGCACCTCTGAGATCAAGACCGTGCCGTATGAGGTCAAGGAGGGCCAGGGCGGCCGTGCCGTCGTCGACATCGAGGGCAAGGATTACACCGCCGAGCAGGTGAGCGCCATGACGCTCGCCAAGATGAAGGCCGACGCCGAGAAGTATCTGGGCGAGACCGTCACCGACGCCGTCATCACCGTCCCGGCCTACTTCAACGACGCCCAGCGTCAGGCCACCAAGGACGCCGGCAAGATCGCCGGCCTCAACGTCAAGCGTATCGTCAACGAGCCGACCGCTGCTGCCCTGGCCTATGGCCTGGACAAGCAGGGCACCGACCAGCGCATCCTGGTCTTCGACCTGGGTGGCGGCACCTTCGACGTCTCCATCCTCGACCTCGCCGACGGCGTGTTTGAGGTTCTGTCCACCTCGGGCGACAACCACCTGGGCGGCGACGACTGGGATCAGCGCGTCATCGACTGGATGGCCGATAAGTTCCAGCAGGAGAACGGTGTCGACCTGCGTCAGGACCCCATGGCCCTGCAGCGTCTGAAGGAGGCTGCCGAGAACGCCAAGAAGGAGCTCTCCGCGGCGCAGCAGTCCACCATTAACCTGCCGTTCATTACCATGAACCAGTCCGGCCCGCTGCACCTCAACTACACGCTGACCCGCGCCGAGTTCGAGAAGATCACCCGCGACCTGCTCGAGCGCTGCAAGCAGCCTGTCACCAACGCCCTGCGCGACGCTAAGCTCAAGCTCTCCGATCTGACCGAGGTCATCCTCGTCGGCGGCTCCACCCGTATGCCCGCCGTCCAGGATCTGGTCAAGACCATGACCGGCAAGCAGCCCAACATGTCCGTGAACCCCGATGAGGTCGTTGCCGACGGCGCTGCCGTCCAGGGCGGCGTGCTCACCGGCGACGTCGAGGGCATCCTGCTGCTCGACGTAACCCCGCTGTCGCTGGGCGTTGAGACCATGGGCGGCATCATGACCAAGATGATCGACCGCAACACCACGATCCCGACCTCCAAGACCGAGGTCTACTCCACCGCAGCCGACAACCAGACCAGCGTCGAGATCAACGTGCTCCAGGGCGAGCGCGAGCTTGCCCGCGACAACAAGTCGCTCGGTAAGTTCCAGCTGACCGGCATCCCGGCTGCCCGCCGCGGCGTGCCGCAGATCGAGGTTACCTTCGACATCGACGCCAACGGCATCGTCAAGGTCTCCGCTAAGGACAAGGGCACCGGCAAGGAGCAGCAGATCACCATTTCCGGCTCCACCGCTCTGTCTGACGACGAGGTCGATCGTATGGTCAAGGACGCCGAGGCTCATGCCGAGGAGGACAAGAAGCAGAAGGAAGAGGTCGAGGTCCGCAACCAGACCGACAGCCTGTGCTACTCCACCGAGCAGACCCTCAACGAGCTGGGCGACAAGGTTTCCGCCGATGTGAAGTCCAAGGCCGAGGCCGCTATCGCCGACGCCAAGAAGGCGCTCGAGGGCTCTGACGTCGAGGCCATCAAGGCCGCCGGCGAGTCCCTGCAGTCCGTGGCCTACGAGCTGGCTCAGGTTGTCTACGCCGACGCTCAGCAGCAGACCGACGGTGCCGCCGGTGCCCAGCCTGCCGACGATGACGTTGTCGACGCCGACTACGAGGTTGTGGACGACGAGGACAAGTAATCATGTCCGCCCGTAAAGCTCGCACGGAGGCGGCTGCCGCTGGCGCCGCCCCCGTTGACTCTGAGGAGAAGGACGTGAAGATTCCCGTAGAGGCCGTCGACGATACCGAGGCCAACGAGGCCGAGGCCGCCGAGGCTGCCGAGAACCAGGTAGAGGATTCCAACAAGGAGGCGACGATGACCGAGGACGAGATGGTGGAAGCTGCTATCCGCGCCGGTGAGGAAGCCGCCGACAACGACTTTAAGCTCAAGTTCGAGCAGGCCCAAAAGGAGCTTGCCGACGTGCGCAATGAGCTCGATGCTGCGGCAGAGGCTCAGAAGGCCGCCGAGGACAAGGCAAAGGACGCCACCGAGCGCACCGCCCGTCTACAGGCCGACTGGGAGAACTTCCGTCGCCGCACCGCCAACGAGCGTATCGCCGAGCGCGAGCGCGCGACCGAGAAGCTCGTCACTGCGCTGCTGCCGGTGGTTGACGATATCGAGCGTGCAATCGACCATGCCCGTAGCCAGGAGCTTTCCGACGATTTTAAGCAGTTTGTCGATGGCGTTGACGCGGTGCATGCCAAGCTGCTCGATGTGTTTGCGCACGAGGGCGTTGAGCCCATCGACCCCAAGGGCGAGGCGTTCGATCCGCTCGAGCACCAGGCCGTGGGGCGTGTCGAGGACGCATCGCAGTACGACGAGACCGTCAACGACGTGTACCAGAAGGGCTACCGCATGGCGGACCGCATTCTGCGCTCCGCGATGGTGACGGTGACCTACGGCGGCGAGAAGCGCCCCGCACCGGAGCCCGAAGCGGCGCCCGAGGATGCCGCGGCCGATACGGCCGAGAGCACCGAGGAGTAATTGAGAAGGGCCCCGGGGCAACACCCGGGGCCCTTTTAATCTTGACCTGCCATTTGGGGACGGGGTAGAAATGGCAGATTTCGTCTCTTGACAAGGCGCCGCCATGTGCATGCGCATGTGCGTCGCCGTTGTCAAGAGTGCGAGTATGAGTAAATCTGCCATTTCTACCCCGTCCCCAAATGGCAGGTACTAGAGGAGAGGAGCTACGATGGCTGCAGGCAAAACCTTCTATGACATCCTGGGCGTAT
>USMH01000149.1 GCA_900555745.1 uncultured Collinsella sp. | reverse complement strand
GGCAACTTCGACGATGCCCAGAGCGCCGTCAAGCGCATCTTTGCCGATAAGGAGCTTGCCGAGCGTCTGGAGGCCGCCGGCACGGTACTTTCCAGCGCCAACTCCATCAATGTCGGCCGTCTGGTACCGCAGGTCGTCTACTACTTTGCCGCCTATGCGCAGCTGCTGCGCGCCGGCGCTATCGAGGCTGGCGACGCCGTAGAGTTCTGTGTGCCCACCGGCAACTTTGGCGATATCTTGGCCGGCTACTACGCCAAGCGCATGGGCCTGCCCGTCGCCAAGCTCATCGTGGCCAGCGACAAGAACAACGTGCTCGCCGACTTCCTGACCACCGGCGTCTACGACCGCAACCGCCCGTTCTTCACGACTATCTCGCCGTCGATGGACATCCTCATCAGCTCTAACCTGGAGCGCATGCTGTACTTCCTGTCCGATGGCGACTGCGAGCTCGTTGCCGGCCTTATGGAGCAGCTTGCCCAGACCGGCCGCTACGAGGTGCCCGCCGAGCTGCTGTCCAAGATCCAGAGCGTCTTTGGCTGTGGCTGGGCCAGCGAGGACGAGGTTCGCGCCGCCATCAAGAGCTGCTGGGATGCAAACGACTATGTGATCGACCCGCACACCGCTTGCGGCTATCACGTCTTTGAGCAGGTCGCCCCCGCCGAGGGCGCCAAGGCCCGCGTGCTGCTTTCGACCGCCAGCCCCTACAAGTTCCCGCGCGCCTGCTGCGACGCCCTGGGCCTCGACGTTCCCGAGGACGACTTTGAGGCTATGCGCGTGCTCGAGCAGGCAACCAATACGGTCGCCCCGACCCAGCTCGCCGAACTCGAGTCCAAGCCCGTCCGCTTCGAAGACGTCTGCGACGTTGCCGACATGGCCAACTACGTAGAGCAGGCTGCAAAAAAGATGGCTACCAACTAAAACCCCCTATAAGGCGCCGGCGAAAGCCGGCGCACTTTCTTTTAATTTGGCTCCCCAGCGCGGTGAGGAGACGGCGTAGGTCGGTTTCACGCTTGCTCCGTCGCGAGTTCCGCACGAGCCGAAGGCCACTAAATGTGGCCTTCGTGCGAGCAGGACTGTCCGAGCAGCGGAGCAAGCGTGAAACCGACCCCCAGGAGGACCAACAACAATGATCAAGATCACCGTCCCAGCCACGAGCGCAAACCTAGGCATCGGCTACGACACCCTCGGCATGGCCGTCAGCCTCTACTCGCACTTTACCTTTGAGCGCGCCGACAAGCTCACCATCACGGGCTGCCCCGAGGAATTCCAAAACGAGAACAACCTGGTCTACGTGAGCTTTGTCGATGCGCTGGCCGCATGGGGCGAGCCGGCTTTTCCCGTCGCTATCGACATCCAGACCGACGTGCCCGTCGCCCGCGGCCTGGGTTCCAGCTCCACCTGCGTCGTCGCTGGCATCATGGCGGCCGCCGCGCTGACGGGCCACACCGTCGACCGTGCCGAGCTTGTCCGCATTGCCACCGAGGTCGAGGGCCATCCCGATAACGTCGCCCCTGCCATCCTGGGCGGTGCCGTTTGCTCCTTTACGCCGACTGATTCGCTCCCCCAGTGCCTGCGCTACGAGGTGAGCGATCGCCTGCGTTTTATTACCGTGATTCCGCCCTACGAGGTACACACGAGCGAGGCGCGCAAGGTCGTGCCGCAGGAGATTCCGCTCACCACCGCCGTGTGGCAGATGGGCCGCATCGCCGGCATGACGCGCGGCCTGGAGACCGGCGACCTTGACCTGATTGCCGCCGCCAACGACGACCGCATCCAGGAGCCCTATCGTCGCCGTCTGATTCCCGACTACAACGCCGTGCGCGACACCTGCCTTAACGGCGGCGCTAAGACCATCTGGATTAGCGGCTCGGGCTCGACCCTCATGGCTGTGACCGACGACACCATCGTGGCAAAGTTCCTGCAGGTCAAGCTGCGCGAGCAGTTCCCCAAGTGTGATACGCATATTCTGACGTGCGACACGGAAGGCGCCCAGATCGAATACCTGTAGTCGCCGTCCCGTATACTCGCCGGGGAGGCCAGGGGCTTTGCCCCCAAATCGTCCTCGGACATGGCAGGACCCCCGCTGCGCACTTCGTGCGGCGAGGGTCCTGCCGTCCTGCGGAAAGATTTGGGGGCAATGCCCCTGGCCTCCCCTACGTTAGCTTCGCTGACGGCGGCTACAGGGACCTACGCTTTGTAAAAGCGCCGGGCTGATAGTTGCTTTTTATTGGTAGGGGCTCTTGCTAGGTAGGGGCACTTACTAGTGACAGGCTTCGCCTGTGCGCTTGGTTTACGCTGCGCTTGTTTCTTTGTATTCGAAGACTGGTTCTAGGAGGTCTTCGATGTTGCAGTGTAGGACTTTTGCAATATCCCTCACTGTCGTTACCGAGGCTTCGTTGATGTTTCGCTGGCGCTGTTCGTACATTTGGATTGAACGGAGCGATACACCCGATTCGTATGCCAGGTCTTGTTGGGTTTTTTTAATCCTCTTTCTTGCTAGCGCCAGTTTAGTCTGACGCGGCGCCTTCTTCGCCATATCGCAGACGAGGCGAGCCACGCGTTCCTCCGAGGCTTCGTGCCAGGGGTAGTACAGACTGCGCAGCGCATCAAATGGAACGACATGCAGCAAATCTTCGAAAGACTCTCCTAGGCGCCACTGAAGGTATGCCAACATCCAGCCTGTCCAATATTCCGGCGTCTTCTCAAATCGATAGGTGCAGTCCGGTATAGGCCTGTTTTGATAGCCCGACCTTTCGGCGATAAGCGCGAACAGCTCAACGCCCGATTTTCCCGACACTACCCATGCGTTGCCGCGTTCGAACTCGCGAGCTACGCCGCTCAGGCAAAAGAGTTCAGCAACTTCCGATCCTTCTGCTCCGTAATCGTTAACGGCATAGTCGAAGCAATCCCCGAGGTTGTTCATTGCGTCCTCAAGGTAATAGACGGGATATGTCCTACTCGGCCCACGATCCGTTAACTCTTGGATCATTTAAATCAACCCTCCCTGCCATCAAATCCCTAATGTCGACACCATCAGAGTCAAATCCGTTTACCGTATCCAGGTACTTTCGTCGAGCGTTCTGTTCTCGCTCAAATCGTTTGGGATAAAACTCAGCTCCCGAAGCCTGCTTCCAATCGCGGAACTTAATCGCCGAGAACGCACGCTCACTCATAAGCGCATATTGAATGCCCAAATCCCCCAAAAACATAATGCGCTGCAATTGCCTGAGCGAGATCATGCCGTTGACAAACTGTCTTGCAAACGAGAAATAGGAATCGTCTGCACGATAGCCTCGAATAACGTCATAGGGAGAAATATCAATCAGGCAGTTATCCAGCAGATAACGAAGCCCCTCGCGTGCTACTGGCGTTGAAACATTGAACTCTCTGTTATTCGCCAGAATTGCAAGCCAGTTGAGAATCGAGAACTCACCTGATTCCAAATCCAAAATCGCAAGGCCATCTAAATCAAGCTCATATCGATTGGCAATGCCATCAGACTCGGTCCGACATGCCCACTCCATTGCCATTTCCTCATGCGGTGTGCAATAAAACCCGCGCCCATAGTCATTGAATTGCCT
>USMH01000148.1 GCA_900555745.1 uncultured Collinsella sp. | reverse complement strand
ATTCCTCGGTAGCTCAATGGTAGAGCACGCGGCTGTTAACCGCGCTGTTGTAGGTTCGAGTCCTACCCGGGGAGCCAGAATTTTCCAGCCCTTTCTGTTGGGCTTTAAATTCCTCGGTAGCTCAATGGTAGAGCACGCGGCTGTTAACCGCGCTGTTGTAGGTTCGAGTCCTACCCGGGGAGCCAGGTTGTAAAACCCGTCGCTTATGCGGCGGGTTTTTTCATGCCGCGATCGCCGTTCGCGAACGTTACCGTATCAACATTTCGTGTCGAGGATGTAATCCCGAGGCCCGCCACCTCAACATGCCGCGGTCGTTGTAGAATATTGCAATGATTGCTCCCACGACATGGTGCCGCGAGCACCAAGAAAAGGAGATTCTTGTGTCTGAGACCATTAACGGCAGCCTGAGCGTCTCGAACGACGTTATTGCCGATATTGCCGGTTATGCCGCGATGACGTGCTATGGCGTTGTCGGTATGGCTGAGCAGCTCCAGGGCGCCGAGAGCGTGCGCCTGCTTGCCGGTCAGCGCCTCCGCAAGGGCGTGCTTGTCTCCGCCGACGAGAACGGCCTTACGGTCGATCTTCACGTCGTGCTCGAGAACGGCGTCAACATGAAGTCCGTCTGCCACAATCTTTCGAGCTCCGTTGCCTTCACTCTGCAGGAGATCGCCCAGATCGATCCCGCCAGCCTTAAGATCGGCATCCATATCGACGCGCTCAAGAGCCGTCTGAACTAGCATCCGAAAACGGAGATTCAAATACCCATGATTGCAAAGACCATTCGCACCTGTTTTCCGATCGCTGCGGCTGCCGTTTCCGACAAGGCCGAGGAGATCAACAAGCTCAACGTCTTCCCCGTACCCGACGGCGACACCGGTACCAACATGTCGCTCACGCTCGCCTCGGTGACCAAGGAGCTTTCCGCCCTTCCTGCCGACGCCGACATGGAAGCCATCGCCGGCGCCATCACCCACGGCTCCCTGATGGGTGCCCGCGGTAACTCCGGCGTTATCACGTCGCAGATTCTGCGCGGCGTGGCCGAGGGCCTTGTCTCTGCCGACGAGCCCATTACGTCCGCCAACATTGCCTTCGCCTTCCGTCGTGCCGTCAAGGTTGCCTTCCAGGCTGTCCGCAAGCCCATCGAGGGCACGATCCTCACGGTGCTGCGCGATGTCTCGACCAAGGCCGACGAGTGCGAGAAGAAGAAGTTCTCGGCCGAGGACGCGCTCGATGCCATCGTTGTCGAGGCGTACCAGTCCGTCGCCCGCACGCCCGACCTGCTGCCCGTTCTGAAGGAGAACGGCGTGGTCGACTCCGGCGCCTTTGGCTTTGCCATCTTCCTGGAGAACTTTGTTGCCGCCGCGCTTGGTCGCAGCACCGTGGTCGAGGATTTCTCCGCTACGTTTGACTCCGCCGGCTCTGCCCGCGATGCCGCTCTTGGCCGTGTTGAGATCGAGGCTAACGACGACTGGGAGGGCTCGGAGTTCCGCTACTGCAACGAGTTCCTCTTTAAGGCCGACGCCCCGTTTGACGAGGACGAGTGCCTTAAGTTCCTAGGCTCCATGGGCGACTGTGAGCTGCTCGTGGGCGCCTATCCCGACTACAAGATCCATGTGCACTCCAACACCCCCAACCTGGTGCTCGAGCACATGCTGCAGCTCGGTCAGATCTATGAGGTCTTTATCCACAACATGGAGATGGAGGCCCACGACCGTACCGCTAAGATCCACGAGGATCAGGAAAAGGCCGCCGAGCCCGCCAAGGCGCTGGGCTTTGTCGCCGTTGCCGCCGGTTCCGGCGAGGCCGACATCCTCAAGTCCCTTGGCGTCGACGTGATCGTGTCGGGTGGCCAGACCATGAACCCCTCGACCGCCGACCTGCTGGGCGCGGTGGACCAGGTCAACGCGACCTCGGTCATCATCTTGCCCAACAACGGCAACATCCGCATGGCCGCTGAGGCTGCTGCCTCAGCCTGCACCGACAAGAAGGTCGCCGTCGTTCCCACCAAGACCGTCCCGCAGGCGTTCTCCGCGCTGTTCGCAGTCCTGCCCGATTCCGAGCTCGAGGATGCCGTCGCCGCCATGGTCGACGCCATCAGCGAGGTCCGCGATGGCGAGGTCACCCGCGCCGTGCGCGACTCCAGTGCCTCTGACGGTTCTCCGATTCACTCCGGTGACGTCATGGGTATCATCGCCGGCTCCATCGACGTGGTCGGCTCCGACGTGAAGCAGGTCACGCTCGACTGCATCAACCGCATGCAGGAGGAAGAGGAGGGCGACGCGCTGACGATTCTGGCCGGCGAGGAGCTGTCCGATGAGGCCTTCCAGGAGATCGTCGACGCCATCGAGGAAGCTCAGCCCGACTTGGAGATTGACGCCCATCGTGGCGAGCAGCCGCTCTATCCCGTGATCTTCTCGATCGAGTAGGCATCTGCCCATGTCCGAGCTCTGCTCCGTGCCGCGCGTCTCGGAGCGCTTTGCCCAGAGCAATGCGCTCGACGAGGATATCGCGCGACTCAAATATGTTTCGGGTAAACGTGAGGAGGCCCTTCGCCGTCTGGGAATTAGGACGGTGGGGGACCTCCTTCTCCATATCCCTCATCGATACCTCGACTTTACCCGTTCGTGGTCCATCGAGATGGCGCCCATCGGTACCATGTGCACCATCATCGCCACGGTCGACCGTATCGTCCAAAAGCAGCCGCGTCCGCGCATGCAGGTGACCGAGGTATCGCTGGTGGACGAGACGGGCGTGTTGCAGGTCGCCTTTTTCCGCCAGCCCTGGATTGCCCAGCAGCTTAAACAGGGCGACCGCCTGGCCGCGATGGGCAAGGTCGAGTTTGCCTACGGTTTTAAGCAGATGGCCTCGCCGCACTTTGAAAAGCTCGAGGACGGGCGTGCCGCGGGCACTATCCTGCCGGTCCATTACGTGAGTGATGGCGTGAGCCAGGCGTGGATGCGCCGCATCGTAAGCGGCGCGCTCGAGGTCGTCGGCAATCCGTTCGATCCGATTCCCGCGTCGCTGCGCGCAAAGCGGAAGCTCATGAGCAATGCCCGCGCGTTGCGTTCGATCCACTTTCCATCGAGTATGGCAGAGCGCGATATCGCGCGCGCACGGCTTGCCTACGAGGAGTGCCTCTACCTGCAGCTGGCGCTGCGCCTGCGCAACGTCGGCGGCCTGGTCGATGTGGTTCCCTATGCCCACACCGCGGGCGAGCACCTGGCCGCGCTTAAGCAAGCCCTGCCGTTTTCGCTGAGCGACGAGCAGGAGACCGCGTTCCAAGATATCCTGCGCGATATGTGCGATGGTGGGCGCGTGATGAACCGCCTGCTGCTGGGCGATGTCGGTACCGGTAAGACCGCCGTTGCCGCCTGCGCTCTGGCTGTGGCTGCCGATAGCGGTACGCAGGCCTGCGTTATGGCGCCCACGGGCGTGTTGGCGCGCCAATATGCCGATAAGACCGGCCCTCTGCTCTCGCAGGCGGGCATGTCCTGGGCGCTTCTGACGGGTGCCACGCCGGCCTCAGAGCGCGAGCAGATCCATGCCCAGCTTGAATCGGGCGAGCTCGACGTCCTCTTTGGAACCCACGCGGTGCTTTCGGATAACGTTGCGTTCA
>USMH01000147.1 GCA_900555745.1 uncultured Collinsella sp. | reverse complement strand
ATCGCTGGTCTGCAGTCCATTCCGTCCGACTACATCGAGGCCGCCAAGGTCGACGGTGCCACGGCATGGCAGACGTTTTGGAAGGTTAAGATCCCTAACCTGATGCCGACCATCACTATCTGCCTGTTCCTGTCCATCACCAACGGCTTTAAGCTGTTCGACCAGAACCTCGCCCTTACCGGCGGCGCCCCCGCGCACTCCACCGAGATGCTCGCCCTGAACATCTACAACACGTTCTATTCGCGTGCCGGTATCGCATGGCAGGGCATTGGTCAGGCCAAGGCGGTTATCTTCTGCATCCTGGTCGTGGCCATCTCCATGATCCAGCTTAAGGCCACGAGGTCCAAGGAGGTGCAGCAGTAATGAAACGCGATAAGGTTATCAACCGCGCGCTCTCGATTTTCTTTACGATCCTGTCGCTCGCGTGGATCTACCCCGTGTTCATGATTGCGCTCAATTCCTTTAAAAAGGCAACTGCAATCAGCACCACCACGGCATTCGATCTGCTCACGCCCGAGACGTTCAACGGCCTCGCAAACTACATGCACGCCCTTAACGAGCAGGGCTTTGCCTCGGCATTTATGTACTCGCTCATCATCACGGTCACGTCGGTCGTGCTGATCTTGGTGTGCTGCTCCATGTGCGCTTGGTACGTGGTTCGTGTTAACAGCAAGATCTCGAACTTCTTCTATTACCTGTTCGTCTTCTCGATGGTCGTGCCCTTCCAGATGCTCATGTTCACGCTGTCCAATTTGGCGGACCGCATCGGCTTCAACACGCCGTTCAACATCTGCTTTATCTACCTCGGCTTTGGCGCGGGCCTGGCGGTCTTTATGTTCGCCGGCTTTGTAAAGAACATTCCGCTCGAGATCGAGGAGGCGGCCATGATCGACGGCTGCAACCCGGTCCAGGTGTTCTTTAAGATCGTCCTTCCCATCATGAAGCCCACCTATCTTTCGGTCGGCATCCTCGAGACCATGTGGGTCTGGAACGACTATCTGCTGCCCTACCTTACGCTCGACTCCACCAAGTACAAGACCATTCCTATCTTGATCCAGTACTTCCGCGGCGGCTACGGCCACGTCGAGCTCGGCCCCATGATGGCCTGCATCATGATGGTCGTTATCCCCATCGTTATCATGTACATCCTCTGTCAGAAGTACATCATCGACGGCGTGGTGGCAGGTGCCGTCAAGGGCTGATGCCGTAACTGTTTTGCATGTTTCTGCGGCGCCCCTCAGCGCGGCGCCGCATATCGAAAGGTAAAGACATGGCCGAGATCGTTCTCAAACATGTTCAGAAGGTGTATCCCAACACCGAGTCCAAAAAGAAGGGCTTCTTTGGCAAAAAGAAGAAGACCGAGGAGAAGAAGCACAACCTCAAGGTTACCGAGGACGGTGTGCTCGCTGTAGAGGACTTCAACCTCACCGTTCACGACCAGGAGTTCGTCGTCCTCGTTGGCCCCTCTGGCTGCGGTAAGTCCACGACGATGCGCATGGTCGCCGGCCTGGAGGACATTACCTCGGGCGATGTGCTCATCGACGGCAAGCGCGTCAACGACGTGGCGCCCAAGGACCGCGACATCGCCATGGTGTTCCAGAGCTATGCTCTGTACCCCAATATGACGGTGTACGAGAACATGGCGTTTACGCTTGAGCTCAAGAAGGTCCCCAAGGACGAGATCGACCGCAAAGTTCGCTCTGCTGCCGAGATCTTGGGTATCACCGAGTACCTAGACCGTAAGCCCAAGGCGCTTTCGGGCGGCCAGCGCCAGCGTGTCGCTATCGGCCGCGCCATCGTGCGTGATCCTAAGGTCTTCCTGATGGACGAGCCGCTGTCCAACCTGGACGCCAAGCTGCGTAACCAGATGCGTGCCGAGCTCATCAAGCTGCGCCACGAGATTAAGGGCACGTTCATTTACGTCACTCACGACCAGACCGAGGCCATGACCCTCGGCGATCGTATCGTGGTCATGAAGGACGGTGTCGTCCAGCAGATCGCCACCCCGCAGGAGGTCTTCAGCCATCCCGCGAACATCTTCGTCGCCGGCTTTATCGGCGTGCCGCAGATGAACTTCTTCGATGCCCAGCTGGTGCGCTCGGGCAACGGCTTTACCGTCAAGACCGAGGATATGAACGTGGCGCTCGCCCCCGAGACTTGCGCTCAGCTTGCCCTCAACTGGGACGGCGGCGACGTGAAGGAGATTACGGCCGGCGTGCGTCCCGAGCAGATCCTGCTTGCCGACAAGGGCGAGGAGGGCGCGCTCCAGGGTACCGTCGAGGTGACCGAGCTCATGGGCTCGACCGAGCATGTCCACGTGACCGCTCCCGACGGCCAGTTTGTTCTGATTATCCCCGTCGTCGATCTCGAGGCCAAGGGCGCGCTCAAGGCTGGCGACACCATCTGGTTCAAGTTCGAGAAGAACGCGACCCATCTCTTCGATAAGGTGTCTGGCAAGAACCTTATCTAGGCCCGGTGCATCCGGACCCTCCCTTTGGGCGACTGCGGTATTGCCATCCTTTTGCCGCGGTCACATATAAGGCTCCCCTCCCGTCCGCTGGGCGAGAGGGGAGCCTTTCTTTGTGTTGGGGTTGTCTGTAGGTTTGTTTGTCTCGAACTGTAACAGGTAGAGGGCCAAATTGAGCCTAGATGTTACAGATTGAGACAGCGTCGAGCTGCCTGTCCTTCCGTCTTGATCTGTAACAGGTAGACTCAATTTTGTCGGCTAGATGTTACAGGTCGAGATTTTTGGTCGAGGCAGGTCACGGACAACACAGGGGCACAAAAAACGGAGCCGCGTTGCCGCGACTCCGCTTTCAAGAGGATGGGTAAAGGGAGCGAAATTAGCTCAGGTGCCAAATCTCGTCGTTGTACTGGGAGATCGTGCGGTCGGACGAGAAGGTGCCGGCGTTGGCGATATTGATGAGCGCCTTGCGCATCCAGGCGTCCTGGTCCTCGTAGTCGGCCAACACGCGCTCCTTGGTCTGGATGTACTCCTCGATGTCGAGCAGGGCCATAAACCAGTCCTTGCCCTTAATGTCGTCGTGCAGGCGCTGCAGGCGCTCGGCGTTGCCGGTCGCCATAAAGGCGGGGTTGGTGATGAAGTCCACCAGCAGTTTAATGCCGGGCTTGCGGTAAAGTGCACCGGCGCTGTAGGTGCCGTCGGCATAGAGCTGCTCGACCTGCTTGGACGAGGCACCAAAGGTATAGATATTCTCGTCGCCCACGAGCTCGGCAATCTCCACGTTGGCACCGTCGAGCGTGCACAGGGTTAGGGCGCCGTTGAGCATGAACTTCATGTTGGAGGTGCCGCTCGCCTCCTTGGAGGCCAGGCTGATCTGCTCGGAGATGTCAGCGGCGGGGATCACGCGCTCGGCGGCGGTGACGTTGTAGTTCTCGATCATGACAACCTGCAGGTAGGGAGCCACGTCGGGGTCGTTTGCAATCCACTGCGACAGCGTCAAGATCAGATGGATGATGTCCTGCGCGATAGTGTAGGCAGGCGCCGCCTTGCCACCAAAGATGATGGTGACGGGGTGCTTAGGTCTGTTGCCGTTCTTGATATCGAGGTACTTCCAGATGATGTAGAGCGCGAGCATCTGCTGGCGCTTGTACTCGTGGAT
>USMH01000146.1 GCA_900555745.1 uncultured Collinsella sp. | reverse complement strand
GCATGATGCAGTCGGTATGCGCCAAATCGGAGGCGGGACTATAACCCAGGCTGTGCTCCCAGCCGGTCAGACGGCTTACCTCGCAGGCACCGTCGGCACCGTACACGTTGGGCGAGCCCAGCGCATGCATAAAGCGATAGGCCCAGTAGCGGTCGAACGAAGGAACGCCAAGCGTCATGCCCAGCGCACGAGGCCCGCACTCGTCAACAATCCCCAAAAGACGATCGGCAATCTGGGCAAACGCCTCATCCCAGGAAATCGCATCAAACCCCGAGCCATCAGCTCGGCGGCGCATGGGGCGCAAAATCCGGTCGCGCTCGTCAAACGGCATAGACAGGCGATGCCGCCCGCGGGCACACAGGGCTCGCGCCGCGCACGGATGCCCCGCAACCGGCAACTCGGCCACCACGTGACCGTCCTCAACGCGTGCCGCAAAGGCGCAATCGGCATAGCATCCCCCGCATGTGGTCACCACGGTACGACCGTCACGCTCCACAGCAGATGCCATCTCGATTACCCCTTTCACAAGCCAAACACAACAGGCCAACAGCCCGGCAACGAGCCCCAGACCCAAAAAGCCTCCCGCACGGCAACGCCCCGCGGGAGGCCCAACGTCAAACAGACGATACCTTACGCCTCGGACTTCTTGGCGTAGATAAACCAGTAGCCGAGCGCGATCAGAACCGCACCGCCCACGATGTTGCCCAGCGTGGCGGCGGATAGGTTAAACGCAATGCCCGCGACATTGAGTGCATCGGCGCCAGCAACGTCGGCACCATAGCCGCACGCGTGCATCACGGCACCCATGGGCAAAAAGTACATGTTGGCAACGCAGTGCTCAAAACCGCAGGCCACAAAAGCGGCGATGGGCAGCAGAATGCCCACGACCTTATCGACCACGGTCTTGCCGGCGGTACCGATCCACACGGCCAGGCACACAAAGATGTTGCACAGGATGCCGCGGAAGAAGATCGTCACCCAGTCGATCGTCACCTTGCCGGCGGCGACGCTCACCATGGAATTGGCGACCGCCTCGCCGTTGAGCTTGTAAATGCCGGCCATGTACACCAAAAAGACGATGAACAGGGCACCGACAAAGTTACCGACCCATACGACGACCCAAGCCTTGAGCATCTGAGCCAGGGTGATCTTTTTGCTCTTGAGCGCGCAGACCAAAAGCGAATTACCGGTAAACAGCTCGGCACCGCACACCAGCACCAGCACCAGGCCCAGGCAAAAGCACAGGCCGCCAACGACGCGCTGGGCGCCCCAGCCCAGCGTGCTATCGCTCAAGAACACGGTAAAGAACAGGCCGCCGAAGGCAATAAACGCACCGGCGAACATTGCCAACAGAAAGGCCTTTGCGACCGGCAGGTTGGCCTTGGTCACGCCGGCGGCCTCGGTCTTGGCCTCGATCGCGGCGGGCGCCAGGCAATCGGGAGCGGGGTACTCCACCTTGGAATCTGCCATGTCAATCACTTCTTTCCTATTCAGCAGAGGCAAGCGCCGCTATAGCTCCTGCCCCAAGCGGACAAAGTGGGAAAAGTCGTTGGCGGCCACGGCGTCGTACACGGCGTCGACGGCCTCAAAGACTTCCGGGGACATGGGGTTGTAAAACTCCGTATCGCCCGGCTGAATCCCTATGAAGACGATATCTTCGCACGATTGCTCAATCTCTTCGATCAGAATCGACAAGGGAAGCGAATGCGTGGTGAACATCGACTTGCGGGCCACATCGCGCTTATCGAGCAGGCGGATAGACCCGACGGGCAGCGCCATGTCGGCGGCATCGACCAAGACCAGGCGAGGCGGACGCTCGCGCTTGACCTCGATGATGTCGTCCTCGGGCGTTTGGCCACCGTCGATGGTGTACCAACCGGCAATGGGCGCGTCCTCCATCTTCTTGGAGAGCACGGGGCCGGCGGCATCGTCGGCACGCAGCACGCTTCCCGCCGTGAGCACGATACCCGCAAACGGGGCGCCGTTCACACGTCCATCCACAACGCGACCCATTACTGCAACCTTCCCGTCAGGTACACGCCCGACACATCGCGCACGCGCTCAACCAGATCGCGGAACTTCATCAGAAACGCGACCTGCTGGGCATGCAGGCCAAAGTCGTCGTCGAACACCGAGATGCCGGCCTTGGCCGAGCCGCGAAAACCGCGCTCGTCGAGCAGCGTGTCGCAGGCCTCGAGCAGCGACGGCACCGCCGCCTTGTCGAGCTGGCACTCGCCAAAGGAGCGGATGGCCTCGAACTTGGTCTTGGCCTCCCCCTCCGGCAGCGCATCGACGAGCGAATAGAAGACATCCACCGGCACCGACAGGCGCGGCTCAAAGCAATCGAGCACGCCGGTGTGGTGGCCCACGGCGAGCGTGTAGTACAGCACGTCGCAGGCCTCCTGGGGAACGTCTTCCTCGGTCTCCACAAACTTACGCGTGAGCTCATAGAAGACCACCTGGTCGGGCGCATGGCCCAGGCAGGGGTCGGCGACGCCCTCGGCGGCCTCGTCGCTTGCGCGCGAGGCATCGCCAAAGGAGCCGCCGAGCATACCGGGACCCGCAAAGTAACCAGAGCGGTCCGTGAGCTCCATCTAGCGACCTCCGGCCAGCACCAGATCCTGCAGCGCCGAGTAGACCTCAACGCGGCGCGGATCGTCCTGCTTGTCGATGAGCAGCGCCATGGCACCGCGGATATCGCCCTTGGGCGCGCCCTCGAGCGTGTCCATAAACTCGTTGGCCAGGTCGCGGCCGTAACGGTAGCCGCTCATGGCGCGAGCCTCGCGCTCAATGGCAACGCGCAACTTGTACGGCACGCCGGGATGCAGGATATCGGCCTGCTCGCCGGCGGCCTCCACCGTGGTCTCGGCATGGAGCTTTTGGTCCAGTAGACCGAGTGCCATGGCAAAGCCGTAGACGGTCTGCGCGGGGCTGGGCGGGCAGCCGGGAATATAGACATCGACCGGCAAGATCTTGTCCGTGCCGCCCCAGACGCAGTAGTTGTCGTAGAAGATGCCGCCAGTGCAGCCGCACGCGCCATAGGACACCACGATCTTGGGGTCGGGTGCGGCCTCAAAGGCGCGCAGGGCCGGCATGCGCATGGCACGCGTCACGGCGCCGGTGTACAGCAGCACATCGGCGTGACGGGGCGAGGGCACGACCTTGATGCCAAAGCGCTCGACGTCGAAGACGGGCGTGATGGAACCGAAGATCTCGATCTCGCAGCCGTTGCAGCCGCCGCAGTCAACACGGTAGACGTACACCGAGCGCTTGATCTTCTTAAGAAGGGTCGCCTTGGCCTTCTCAATGCTCTCGTCGAGCTCGATCTTGGTCGGGCGGTACTGAAGCCGCTCGGGCAAAAGCGTGGGTTCGGCCATGGTTACTCCTCCTTCGTATCAAAATCCATGATGATGCCCTCGACCGGCGCCGGACCGGCGGGAATCTCGGGCGCATCGGGGTTGAGCTCGCGGTCGATATACTCCGGGTTCACGCCGTGGCCGCCCAGATACTCCATGCCGGGGCCCTGGGGCTCGCCGGACGCAAGCGTCTCGTTGGCAGCCATGCCGGCAGCGTTGCCGGTCTTTACGGCCGAGGCGGCGCGCAGGGCGTCGAGCTCGCGCTTGCACTCCTGGCACATACCGACGGT
>USMH01000145.1 GCA_900555745.1 uncultured Collinsella sp. | reverse complement strand
ATTAAGAACAGCCCGCACGGTGAGCGGCGCGCCGTGATCGAAAGCGTGGTTGAGCGTGCAGCCATAAGCGTGGTGGGCACGTACCAGACCGCCGGTCCGCTCGGTGTGATCGAGCCGCTCGATTCGCGTCTGAAGGCCGACTTCTTCATTCTGCCCGAGGATACCTCGGCGGATCGTCTGGGTGTCCACCCGGGTGATGCTGTTGTCGCGCGCATTTTGACCTACCCGACGCGCCTGGAATCGGGTACCGTGACGATCGAACGCCGCATTGGCGGAGATGACGCGCCCGATTTGGGCGTTCAATATGTGATGGCGCGTTACGGCTATACCGATAGCTATCCCGAGGCCGCGCTGGACGAGGCCGAGGGGCTTTCGCTCGATGTGTCCGCGGCGCTTAAGGACCCGCTCCGCCGCGATCTGCGCGACCGCTTTGTCATCACGATCGACCCAGTCGACGCGCGCGACTTTGACGACGCCATTTCGCTGGAGCGCACGCCCGAGGGTGGCTACAAGCTGGGTGTGCATATCGCCGACGTTTCACACTATGTGGCTTGGGACGGGCATATCGATCTTGAGGCTCGCCATCGTACGACATCGGTGTATCTGGCCGATCGCGTGCTTCCCATGCTGCCCGAACGCCTGTCCTTTGACCTGTGCTCGCTTCGCCCTGACGAGGACCGTCTTGCGTTTACCGTCGATATCGAGCTCGATGCGCAGGGTCGCGTGCGGCATTACGATCCGTATCCCAGCGTGATTCGCTCGCGTGTGCGTATGGACTATGACGGCGCCGAGGCGCTGCTGGTGCGTGCCGGCGCGGTTGAGTATTCGGTGCTGGAGGGTGCAGCCGAGGATGTTGCGGCTGCCGAGACCTCGCGCGAGGAAGCGCTTGAGCGCGGTCTTGCGTGCGAGGAGGCCGCCCGCGGCTACAACATCGACCTCGGCGATTTCCTTGTCGCCGCTAACGAACTCGCCGAACTTCGCCGTCGTATTCGTCGCGCCCGTGGCTCAGTCGATTTTGACACAGCCGAGATTCGCGCTCTATTGGATGAGGACGGAGTGCCCGTGCAGATTGTGGCGCGTGAGCGTTCGTGTGCCACGTCGCTTATCGAGGAAGCCATGCTGCTCGCCAACGAGTGCGTTGCAGAGTGGCTGGCAGACCGTGATATCGAGGCCTGCTATCGTGTGCATGAGGATCCGAGCCCCGATAGCCTGCACGGTGCTGCCGTTGCGCTGGCGCAGCTAGGCATCATCGACGATCGCCGTGCTGCCGGTATTGCCCTGGGGAGCCCCGATGAGCTGCAGGCTGCAGTTGATGCTGCCGCCGGTACGGCCAACTCACCGCTCGTTAACACGCTGCTTCTGCGCAGCATGCAGCGCGCGCTGTACAAGCCGCGCAACGAGGGCCACTTTGCGCTCGCCGCGCCGTGCTACTGTCACTTTACGAGTCCCATCCGTCGCTACCCCGATCTGGTGGTGCACCGCGTGCTCAAACTGCAGTTGGCCTATGAGCAGCTCGGCGGCAAGGACGCCTTGGTCCGTACGCCGCGGCTGATCGGCAAGGGGCGCGAGTCGCTGCCGCGCATTCTGCCGCAGATCTGCCGCGCATGCAGCGATGCCGAGCGCGCGGCAGATGCCGCCAGCCATGCGACGCAAAAGATCAAGATTGCCCAGTACTATGAGGACCGTTTGGGCGAGCGCTATGCCGGAACCGTCTCGTGGGTTAGCAGCATGGGCCTTTTTGTGCGCTTGGACCTAACGCAGGTCGAAGGCTTGGTTTCGATCAAGAGTCTGGGCAACGAGTGGTTCGAGTTCGACGAGGACGCGCTCACGCTCACAGGTGCCGACACGGGCACCCGTTACGAGCTGGGCCAGCGCGTGATCATCGAGGTCTCGCGCGTCAATACCACGCGTGGGCACTTGGACTTTAAGCTTATCCATTAGCCAAATCCCGACTCATGGTGGGGGAGCGGAGGGCGGCCTTTCGGGACCGCCCTTCGCATTTGAATCGTGACTACCTTGCCGTCTGCTCGGCCACCCGCTTACCTGCTATTTGAGAGGTAAAACCTACCAAAATAAACCTGTCCCTTTTGGCAGGTTTACAAGAAAGCGGGGATGAGATGGCGACGGTGTACGGTTATGCGCGGGTGAGTTCGCGCGATCAGAATCTTAATCGGCAGCTGGATGCGCTGGGCGCCTATGGCGTGGGCTCGGCGAATATTTATGCTGACCATGCGAGCGGCAAGGACTTCGACCGACCGCGTTATCGCGAGCTGCTGCACGTCCTGGGAGACGGGGACGTGCTGGTGGTGCTTTCTATCGACCGACTTGGCCGTAATTACTCCGAGATTCTTGAGGAATGGCGACGCATTACCAAGGAGCTCGGGGTTGCCATTGTGGTGTTGGACATGCCATTGCTTGACACGCGCGCTAGGGCCAGCGGCGCGCCGGATGTGACCAACACCCTGATTGCCGATATTGTGCTGCAACTGCTGAGCTACGTGGCGCAGGTGGAGCGCGAGAATATCCATCGGCGCCAGGCGGAGGGAATTGCAGCGGCGCGGGCGCGAGGGGTTCGTTTCGGTCGACCTCGCAAGCCGTGCCCTCCTCAGTTTGAGCTGGTGCGCGATAGCTATGAGGCAGGCGATATTACCCGCAGCCAGGCAGCAAAGTGCCTGGGCGTGTGCGTGGGGACGTTCGATCGCTGGATGCGCGAGGCGGGGTAGGGGTTTGCGTCGCTTTGTCGCTTCCTGTTGCGATTCAAATTTTGATACGGTGACGATGCCATTTGGGGCTACACTCGCTGATATTCAAAAAAGGAGGTTGGCCCTTGGCGCGCGTAAAACAAATAATCGGATGGACCGCAATTGTTCTGTTCGTTGCAACGCTGGCGGGCATCTGGGTGCTGACGGAGCAAAATGCGGTGGAGACGTCGTTGCTGAGCGAGTCTACCGCGCGTGTGGTGGAGGGCCAGGCTACGGGCGTTCAGGCTGTCGATGCCACGGGTGAAGCTCAGGCGGAGAACGGAATGACCGGGGGCACCGATTCGGCTGCCTCGAATGTCCGGTCTGGCCGACTTGCTTCCATTCGCATGTGGGTGGGCACGAACGTCCGTCGCGTTGCCCATACCGTAGAGTTTTTCTTCGTCGGATTGTTCGCCTCCGTGGTCGTGGTTTGCTTTTCCAGGCGTCCGTGGAGCGTATGCTCCCGTTGCGTGCCCGTATTGCTCTTTTGCGCCGCCTGCTCCGTTGGCGATCAGGTACATAAGATCTTTGTTCCCGGCAGGCATTTCGACGTTATCGATTTAGGATTCGATGCTGCGGGCTATGTCACCGCCATGCTGTTGGTATTGCTGGCAGCGGCGTTGGTGCGCCATGCGACTCGGCCGATCGGCGCCCATGCGAGGCGCTAGCCGGTAACAAACCCGTTTCTGATAATGCGGCCTCGTTGAATTATTTTGTGTCGCGCGTATTTCCGAGCGGTCGGATTTGAGGGGCGAGCGGTAGAACGCTCGCCCTTTGTGCGCCACGATGCGGCACAATGTACCGCAAAAGCTGTTTGTATCCGGTACGAATCGTTCGTTGGTCTTTAATTCTTCTCAACGGAGGTGTTTGAGATGGCAAACGGATTGCTTTTGCGGCTTCGCGAGCGTGAGC
>USMH01000144.1 GCA_900555745.1 uncultured Collinsella sp. | reverse complement strand
CCGCGGGCGGCACGCAGCTCGCAGCTCATCGCGTAGAAGAAGATCGGCTCCAGGTACGAACGCACGCTGGCAGGCACTTCACCCACGCCGTACTCGAGCGCATCGAGCACCATGACGGTATCGGTGTGCGTGTTGAGGAACGCAAGAGCGCGCTCCTCCATGGGGCGGCACTCGCCCGATCCGAGCTGCACAAAGTAGAACACGCCGGGCTCGGTGGCTTCGAACGGGCCATGGAAGTACTCGCCGGAGTGGATGTAGCAGCAGTGCTGCCACTGCATCTCCATGAGCGAGCAGATCGCCATGGCATAGGTCTGGCTAAAGTTGGGGCCGGAGCCCAGGATATAGAAGAACTTGTGCTGCTGGCAGAGCTCGGCAAAGCGGGCGCCCAGCTCGGCGTTGACCTTCTCACGGGCGGCGGGCAGCAGCGCATCCATCTGCTTAAGGCCCTCGTACATGTCAGCGAGTGCCTCGTAGCCTTCCTGCTGGTCGAGCAGCTCGGCGGCGATCAGAGCGCCGATGCCCTGCGGCACCTCAGCCTGCGACACACCCTCACCCCACGGATAGACCCAGGTAGTCCACTTGCCGTTGTCGATCTTTGAGCCCTCGCAGTCGGTAAGGGCAATGACCTCGGCACCGGCGGCCAGCGCCATCTCGCAGCCGTCGACGACCTCCTGCGTGTTGCCGCTGTGGCTGCAGGCGATGACGAGCGACTTCTCGCCAAGACTCTTGGGAGCCATCAGGCAAAACTCGCGCGCCGTGTAGACCGTCGAGGTAAACGTGGTGGCTTCACGCTTGAGCAGTTCGTTGGCCGGCATCAGGTCGATCATCGAACCGCCACAAGCGATCCAAAAGACGTTCTCGATCTTGCCCTTGCGCTCGATGATTTCCTGAACCAGATCGTGTGCGTTCATGCTGATGCTCCTCCTTGTGGGGCGGCTTTGAACGACGACAGCTCGTACCTGCTGTCGTTCTATGTTGCCCTATTTATAGCACGTGTAACAACGCCCGTGAAGTCATCTCAGCAAATTTGTTCTATATTGTTCTATCTGTGGACGTTAGATGTCAAAGACGTAGCGCGAGCCCACGATCTTTTGGCGGCCGAGCAGTAGAGGGCGCCCGCCGGCGTCGGTAAAGTAGGCCTCCATATAGAAGAGCGGCTCGCCGACCGGCACCTCCAGCAGCGGGGCCGTCTGAGTATCGGCAAGCGCAATCTCCACGGTGCAGGGGTCGGACTTGAGCGGCGCGCGACCCGAATGCTCGGCAACGAGCGCAAAGATTGAGTTATCGGTGAGGTCCTCGTCGGCCAGCGTCTGCAGGTAGGGATGGTCGGCGAGCACAAAGGCGTTGTTCTCGAGCATGACGGGGATGCCGTCGGCCGTGCGCACGCGCTCGACCACGATAAGCTCGCAGCCGGGCTCTACGCCAAAGAACGCCGCATCCTCGCGCGTCGCCGCAACCACCGTGCGCGATACCAGGCGCGCACCCGGCACCATGTCGTTGGCAGCGCAACCCTCGGAAAAGCTCTGAACGTCACCCTTCTGGACAATCTTGCGCTTGAGCTTGGGCGCGCACACGAACGTGCCCCTCCCCTGCTGGCGGTTGAGATACCCCGCGCGCGACAGCTCCTCGATGGCGCGGCGCACGGTGATGCGTCCCACGCCGTAGTACTTCGCGAGCTCCATCTCGGAAGGAATGCGCGAGCCGGATGCGTACACGCCACGCGCGATCTCGCCCTTTAGGTCGTCCATAACCTGCTGGTACAGCGGCACAGCGGACACCTCAGTGCGCTCGGTTTTATCATCGGATGCCATCGTTATGCTCCATTCCGTGCATGCTCGGACTCAAACTCTTCAATCGCCGCCATAAACTGCTCGCCAAAGGCGTCGGCCTTTTTCTCGCCGATGCCGTTGACCTGGATAAGCTCGTCGCGCGTCTGTGGGCGTAGGCGGCACAGGCCGCGCAGGGCCTTGTCGGAAAAGACCATGTACGGCGCCATCTCCAGCTCCGTCGAGATCTCCTTGCGGAGGGCACGCAGGCGCTCGAACAGCTCGGCATCGTCGCCAACACGCGGGCGCTGATCCAGCTCGGCCTCCTCGCGCAGCAGATCGACGGCGCGGCGGGCGCGGGCCGAGGCCTTGCGCTTGGACGCACGACGCTTAACGGTAAAGGCGAACGCCTCATCCTCGACCTCGACGGCACGCGGACCCAGCCCCACGACCGGGTACTGCCCCTGCGAGGTGGCCAGATAACCGCGGCCGCACAGCTGGCCGATGATGTCCTTGATGCGCCCGACCGATTCGCTCGACAGCTCACCGTAGCCGCGGTCCTCGTCCAGATGCATCTGGCGAATGCGCTCGGTGTTGCCGCCGTGGAGCACATCGGCGATGAGCGACTTGCCAAAGCGCATGGGACGCGTGGCCACGTAGCGCACGGCGGCGCGGGCCATATCGGTGACGTCCTCGACCTCGAACTGCGTGAGGCAGTTGCTGCAGTTGCCGCAGCTCTCGACGTCGTCCGTGGCGGTGCCGCCCGTACTGGCCGCGGCATGCTCGGCCGCGGCCTCGTCGCCAAAGTAGCGCAGCATGTATTCGCGCAGGCAGCCGGTGGTATTGCAGTAGCCCTCCATCTGGCTGAGCAGACGATATCGATTCTGGAGCGCCCACGCGCGCTGCTCGTCGTCGAGCGCCTCATCGGCAGCATCGCCGCGGTCGATCAGAAAGCGGCGCATGCGAAAATCGTTGCCGTTCCACAGCAAGTAGCAGCTGGCCGGGTCGCCATCGCGGCCGGCGCGGCCCGCCTCCTGGTAGTAGGCTTCGATGCTCTCGGGCACGTTGTTGTGGATCACGTAGCGCACGTTGGGCTTGTCGATGCCCATGCCAAAGGCGTTGGTGGCAACCATCACCTGGATATCGTCGTCGATAAAGGCGCGCTGGCTTTGGCGACGGGCGTCGTTGCCCATGCCGGCATGGTAGCGGCCAACGCGAATGCCGCTGGGGCCCAGCGCCTCGGCAAGCTCGCCCGCCAGCGCATCAACTGTCTTGCGGGTCGAACAATACACGATGCCGCTCTCGCTCGAATGCGCGATCACGTAGTCGCGCACCCAGGCAGTCTTGGCCTTGTCGCCCATCTCCTCGCAACCAAAGTAGAGGTTCTTGCGATCGAAGCCCGTCACTACCGTCGCGGGGTTTTGCAGGCCGAGCATCTGCTGAATGTCCGCGCGCACACGCTCGGTCGCCGTAGCGGTAAAGGCCGCCACGATGGGGCGCTGCGGCAGGGAATCGATGAACTCGCGAATCTGCAGGTAGGCGGGGCGGAAATCCTGACCCCATTGGCTTACGCAGTGGGCCTCGTCAATGGCCACGAGCGGCACGCCAATGCCGCCGTCCGCCGCGGCTTCCTGCGCAAAGGCTAAAAAACGCGGCTCGAGCAAGCGCTCGGGCGCCACGTACATAAGCTGGTAGCGGCCCTCGCGCGCCCGCTTGAGCACGGTGTTTTGCTGGGCCGGAGTAAGGCTGGAGTTGAGATAGCTGGGTCGCGCACCCGCCGCGAGCAACGCACGGGTCTGGTCCTCCATAAGCGACAGCAGCGGACTCACCACAAAGGTGATGCCGGGCAGCATGAGCGCGGGCACCTGGTAGCAAATGGACTTGCCGGC
>USMH01000143.1 GCA_900555745.1 uncultured Collinsella sp. | reverse complement strand
TCCCGTTCATCTTCTTTATCGTCGCCGTGCTCATCAGCCTTACCACCGCCACGCGTATGGTCGAGGAGGAGCGCACGCTTATTGGCCTGTACAAAGCACTCGGCTATTCGCGCGGACGCATCCTGTCCAAATACGTGGACTACTCGCTGTGGGCGTGCCTGATCGGCGGCGTGCTCGGCAACATTATCGGATTTGTGGGCCTGCCGCTGTTCCTGTTTACGGTGTTCGACGACATGTATTCACTGCCTCAGATGCTGCTTTCGTACGACATCGTGTCGTCGCTCGTGTCGGTGGCGCTGTTTGCCGTGGGCGTGGTGGGCGCTACGATTATCGCCTGCCGCCACGAGATGGCCGAGACCCCAGCCTCACTCATGCGCCCCAAGGCCCCGCGCGCTGGCTCGCGCATCTTGCTCGAGCGCATCGGCTTTATCTGGCGCCGCATGGGCTTTTTGAACAAGGTCGCTGCACGCAACCTATTCCGCTATAAAAAGCGCGCCTTTATGACCATCTTCGGCATCGCGGGTTGCACCGCGCTTGTGATCTGCGGTATGGGTATTCGCGACACGTCGGTCGCGCTTTCGCCCAAGCAGTACGGCCACATCACACGCTACGATCTGCTGGCGGTCGCCAATCCCGACGATTTTTCGCAGACGTGCGCGGCATTGGATGAGCGCAGCGCGGCCAATGATTCCAACGTGACCGTGACCTCGACCCTGCCGATTATGACCGACAACGTCACCTTTACATTCGGCGGCAAGAGCGAGACCGTGCAGCTGATCGTGGTGCCCGATGACCGCACGAACGACCTGGACGACTATGTGCGCCTCGAGGACGAGTCCAAAGAGCCGCTGTCTTTGCGTGACGGAGACGTGTATCTGAGTAAGAGTTCACAGCTGGTGCTGGGGATTCAGCCGGGCGATACGGCACACGTCCAGGATTCGTCGCTCAATGTTGCCAAGGTCAAAGTCAGTGACATTTCGCTTAACTATCTGGGCAACACGCTTTACATGACGCAGGGCACCTATGAGCGCGCGTTCGGTCGAAGCGCACGCCTCAACGGCGTCTTTGTGCTGCTTAAGGGCTCGTCGGCCGATCAGATTGCGTTTAGCAAGAAGCTTAAGAGCGACGGTTGGCTCACCATCTCGAGCACGGCCGAACATTGGGAAAACTATGAGGCGAACTTTACTATCATCAATTCCGTCGTGGTGCTCGTGACCTTTATGGCGGCGTGCCTGTCGTTTGTGGTGGTGTTTACGCTGTCCAACACGAATATCTCCGAGCGCGAGCGCGAGCTGGCGACCATTAAGGTGCTGGGCTTCCGCCGTGGCGAGGTGCACCATTACGTCAACAAGGAGACGTTGATCCTCACGGCGATCGGCGCTGCGCTGGGCGTGCCGCTGGGCGGCTTGCTGGCCGAGAGTTTTACCTACATTTTGCAGATGCCGTCGCTGTACTTTGACGTCGAGGTCGAGCCACTGAGCTACGTGCTCGCCGTGCTGCTGGCCTTTGGCTTTACGATCATCGTCAACCTCGCCACCAACCGAACTCTCAATAAGATCGACATGGTCGGCGCCCTCAAGAGCGCCGAGTAACCTGCCAAAAAGGGACAGGTTTATTTTGGCAGGTTTTATCTGGCCAAACGCCGGGCAACCATTAGGTGGCCCGGCGTTTGCCCCGTTTTGCTGGGGATATTTGTCGCTCAGTGCCCTTACTGGCCAATCCAGTGCTGCGCATAGCTCTTAATGTCCTCGGTAAAACCGTCAAGGTCGTCAAGGGTGATCACGCTGTCGATAAGCAAATTGGCTATCTCGCGGTGCATTGTGCTGCGGCGAATGTCGTTTGTAATTACGCCTGAGGACAGCTTGTCTCTATTGAGGCGCTCTTCTAGTGCCCAAAATCTACTGGACGCTTCGCTGTCGCCGTTCAGTATCTCAACGTACTGGCCGATGAGCTTTTCCATATAACGTTCTTGCCATTGAGGAAGCATTTTCTTAAACAACTTCCAGTCGCTTTCGGCTACGTCGCGCATATGTCCTCCGCTCGTCAAACGGGCTTTCCATTTGCCTTTCATTCTATTTTGTTTTCGCCCGCAAGCGTTGATGAGAGGCTCTCTTTAGCCTTCGAGATTGGGCTTGAATGGGTTGTATGCCACAAAACGGGCCTATCTACTACGTTTAATTGGATACCCTCAACCATACCGGGAAAACGAAAAATAAAACCGCAGGTAGAAGGCCTGTCGATTTTCGAAAAAGGCGGTCATGGTTGACCCCATCGAGTTAAACGTAGTAGATGGCCTCTTTTCGTGGCGGACCATCAAACGAACGCCGACGCTTGTGCTGTAGCCGCTCCGATCATTCGTAAGTTGCGGTGGAATAGTTCCTAAATCCGATTACTCAAGGCTAAAACCGGAACTATATCACCGCAACTTAGGAGGGATGGGCGGGGGTACTAGCTGGGTGCTGCTGTCGGGCTGGGATGGTTTAGGCTCGTTCGCGATGCTTCCATTGTTTACGGCACCAACGCATGAGTGCTTTTACGACCGGGATGGTGATGAGGATTACCCAGGCGGGATGGGGTTGCCCCAGACAGAGCCACATGTAGAGGAACCATGCCTCGGCACTGATTGAATAGACGACATCGATCAGCTTAGATAAGTGGCGTTGGTCGATAAAGTCGCCAAGCGCGTAATAGACGGGAATCAAAAAGACGAGGAAGAGTCCCGTAGCCCATGTGCCGTAGACAATGCCGAGCACCAGATAGGCGAGGGCGACAAGCGCGGGGAAGGGGAATTTGTTCCATGTACGTCCGACCTTGGTGTGGAAATGCTTGCCATGATGGCCGAGCTTGTCGTGTGCTTCCTTCCAGCTGGAGAACGTCTCGCCGTCGATGGTGACGGTGCCGTCGTCATTGGTATGCACGCTATGTCCATCGTCCTCAAGCGTATCGATATGCAATCCGCCTGGCCCCACATGGACCTCTTCACCCTTGCGCTTGTTAGCCACATGGATACCACTCCAGCCAACATGAACCTCTTCGCCCTTGTTGGGATCAATAACGTGGATGCCGCGCGCGAGGGAAATATCGACAAGTGGCTTATCGCTGCAATCAGCGTGCTCAGTAGAAGCCTCGGCCTCTTTAGCCTCATCTGAAGCTTTGGCGCCGGCGTTGCTGTTCTGCACCTCATCATCAGTCTGCGAGTCGTCAGTACTATCCAGCGCCTCCCCATACAACAGCTCATCCAGCGACACGCCATACAGCGCGGCGAGCGCAATAAGGTTATCGGTATCGGTCGAGGATTCGCTGCGCTCCCATTTACTGACAGCCTGACGACTCACACCCAGCTGGGCGGCAAGCGCCTCCTGAGAAAGCCCGGCAGCCTTGCGGCGATCAACGAGCCGCTGCGCCATCGCAAGATCCATGGTAGTTCCTTTCATGTGGTGACCGTAATCGAATGAGCCGAGTATGCCGAGAACAACCGGTAGCGACCACCATTTCTAGTTAGAATCTGCTCCAACCCTACCGCAACTACCGGTAGCAACCCCTAACGACCAGCCATTTCAGGACAAATTTCAGTGCAAGTAGCAGCCAAGAGCCCCACTCAGTAAGTTGCGGTGGAATAGTTCCTAGATTCAGCCATTTGCGGGCTAAGCAGGAAC
>USMH01000142.1 GCA_900555745.1 uncultured Collinsella sp. | reverse complement strand
CGGGGCTGTTGGTGAGGAACACCAGATTGTCGGCGAGCACGGGGTAGGTCTCGTCATTGCGCAGGCGGTTGAGCTGGTCGATGTACTTGGAGACGGGCAGCAGAATCGTCTGCGTGCGCTCGATGGCGGTGCCGCGACGCCACACATACATAAGGCCGAACAGCAGTGCGGCCAGGAAGATCATGACGTAGCCGCCGTCAAAGAACATGGTGAGGCACGAAGCGAAGAAGCACAGCTCAATGGCACCAAAGAGCAGGGCAAAGATGCAGGCGCCCAGCTTGTGCTTGAGGATGCCGGCGATATAGCTCGTCAGCAGCGTGGTGGTCATGAGCATGGTCACGGTGATGGCGAGGCCATAGGCGCTTTCCATGCGCTCGGAGTTCTGGAACAGCAGCACGATGAAGATGCAGCCGACCCACATGATGTTGTTGACGAGCGGAATATAGAGCTGACCCTTGGTGTCGCTGGGGTAGTGGATGCGCAGGTGCGGCATAAGGTTGAGGCGCGTTGCCTCGGATACCAGCGAGAACGAGCCGGTGATGAGCGCCTGCGAGGCGATGATGGCCGCCACGGCCGAAAGCACAATGGCAAAGGGGCGCAGGGGCTCGGGAAGCATCATATAGAACGGGTTAACGATATCCATCGCGAGCATCTGGGGGTTGGAGTTATTGGCGAGTAGCCAAGCTCCCTGACCCAGATAGTTGAGGATAAGGGCCGCCTTAACAAATGGCCAGGATGCATAGATGTTTGCCTTGCCCACGTGGCCCATGTCCGAGTAGAGTGCCTCGGCACCGGTTGTCGACAGGAAGACAAAGCCGAGCACCATAATGCCCGAATGGTTGATGGGCGAGAACAGGAACATAATGCCGCGGATGGGGTTGAGCGCGCGCAAGATGGACAGGTTGCCGAGCATGTTGAACAGGCCGGCGCCCGCCAGGAACAGGAACCACAGCGTCATGAGCGGGCCGAAGAGCTTACCGATCGACGAGGTACCGGCGCGCTGCATGGCAAATAGGCCGCAGATAATGATGATGGTAATAATGATGACGTTGGTCTGGCCGTCACCCAAAAGCGCATGGCCCCATTCGATGGTGCGCAGACCCTCGATGGCTGTGGTGACCGTGACGGCGGGGGTGAGGATGCCGTCGGCAAGCAGTGCCGCACCGCCGATCATGGCGGGCAGAATCAGCCATGGTGCCACCTTGCGTACGAGGCTGAACAGGGCGAAGATGCCGCCTTCGTTGTGGTTGTCGGCCTTCATGGCGATTACCACGTACTTGACCGTGGTCACGAGCGTCATGGTCCAGATGACGAGCGAAAGCGCGCCCAGGATCATGTCCTCGCTGACGGTACCGATGCCGCCGTTGTTGGCGACGATTGATTTCATGGTGTACATGGGGCTCGTGCCGATGTCACCATAGACGACGCCGAGCGTTACGAGCAACATGCCAGCGGAGAGGGGGATGGCGCCATGCCCGCCCTGACTATGCTGGTCTTGGAGGCTTGCCTCCAGCTTGTTGTGTGCCACGTGGACTCCCTTAGACATCCGGTCTCTGCCAAGAGCAGTAGACCTTTATGCCATCTTTATACATATAAGAGCAGTTTGGCACATCGGGGTGTTTTAGACAATAATCCCCATCTGGGGATTATTCATATACGCAGGTAGCATTTCAGAGCAGGGCTATTAAGCACGCGCTGTCTGGGCGATGCCAGCCTTGGCGCTTGCACGTTTGCCGGCGAGTTCGCAAAAAATCGCGCCGCCGATGATAAGCGCGGCACCCATCAGGCGGACCGGTGTTATGGCTTCGCCCAAAAGGACGGCCGAGAACACGACCGCCGAAAGCGGCTCGAGGTAGCCGACGACGGCGACGGTCTGCACGGGCAGTTTGGCGACGGCGCTAAAGTAGAGCAGGCAACCGATGCCGGTGTTGACAATGCCGAGCATGGCAACGGCGCGCCAATCAATACTGGCGGCGACACCGGCGGACAGGAATGAGGGAGCGCCCTGCGTGATGAGCGTGAGGACCAGCGCGGTCACAAAGGCGGCGCTCACCTGGAGCGTGGAGTTCTCGAGGCCTTCGATGTGTGGCGCACCCTTGCTAGCGATGACCATCAGCGCATAGCAAAATGCCGAGGCGATACCGCAGGCGATACCCGCAATGGGCATATTGCCGCCTAGACCTTGTGCTGCAATGAGAAAAGCACCGCAAGCAACGGCGATAAAGCCGGCGATTTTGCCGCCGGTCAGCTTTTCGCCAAAGATGAGCGGGGAGAGCGCCATGACAATGATGGGGCCGCAGTAGTACAGCAGCGAGGATACGCCGACGCCGATCGTCTGATAGGCGCGGAACAGGAAAATCCAGCTGGCGCCCAGTGCGGCTCCCGAGAGAAGGAGTGCTGCGGCTTCGCGGGGACGAGATGGTGCCTGCAACTTATGGCTTTGGGTGATGGCGAGGATGGTGACAAGCGAGAGCGCGCCCAAAAACGTGCGCAGGAGCACGATATCGGAGCTCGGCAGCGCGATGGCAGCGGCGATGATGCCGTTGGAGCCAAACAATAGCAATGCTGCTAAGTACGTAAACAGTCCGTTGTCCATGCGTTTCCGTCCCCTCTATATCCGAGCATCTTCACTATGGGTGAACTGGCTTTAGAAGAAAAGCGAATATAATGCATGGCTAACATGACAAAAACTCATGCAAAGATGGAGGGGTGCCGTGGAAACGAATATTCAAAAGATGCAGGTGCTGCTCGAGACCGTGCGCGCCGGCAGTTTTACGCGCGCCGCCGAGCGGCTGAGCTATTCGCAGTCGGGCGTGAGCCGTATGGTGGCCGATCTTGAGGCCGATTGGGGCTTTAAGGTGCTCGACCGCAGTCGCGAGGGCGTAGTGCTTTCTGCTGACGGGTGGCAAGTTATGCCGGCGGTCGAGGCGTTATGCGAGGAATTTGTTCGTTTGCAGCGACGGGTGGATGAGATGCGTGGGCTCATGCGCGGCAAAATCTGCATCGGTACGTTTTCGAGTGTGGCGACCCACGTGCTGCCGCCGGTGATTGCGCGCTTTCGCGCCGATCACCCGGACGTCGATTATGAGTTGCTGATGGGTGATTACTCAGAGATTGAACAATGGGTGGCGGAAGGGCGCTGCGATCTGGGCTTTATCCCGCGTGAGCCCCGAGAAAACGGCATGACATCGCGGTCTTTGGTGCGCGACGAGTTGATGGCAGTAGTGCCGGCAGACTCTTTGCTTGCCACGGCGGAGGTCGTTTCTCTTGTCGATTTAGCCAACGAGCAGTTTATTCTGCTAGAACGCGGCACCGATGACGAGATTACGCCGCTGTTCCGTCGGGCGGGACTGACGGTGTGCTCCAAGCTGTCGACCTGGGATGACTATGCGATTATGGCCATGGTCGAGGACGGCCTGGGCGTGAGCATTCTTCCCGCGCTCATCTTGCGCCGCTGTCAGTTCGATGTTGCCGTGCGCCCGCTCGAGGGACATCCCCATCGGCAGATCAATGCGATATATCGCACGGCTGACGTTTCGCTTGCCGCTGCTCGATTCCTTGAATACCTCTAAACGTGCGCACGTCATTGTCCGCTTTGGGCAAATCTCGGAGTTCGGTACGTTTTCTTATGAAATTGAACTTTCGAATGAGGTACGGCGCTATACTGCTGCCTAAATTGAACTCAGGTTCAATTCGTGTTCTATAAATTG
>USMH01000141.1 GCA_900555745.1 uncultured Collinsella sp. | reverse complement strand
CCCTGATGGCTCGCAAAATTACCAAGCGTCAGCAGCAAATTTACGACTTCATCAAGGAATATCAGCAGGAGAAAGGTTATCCGCCCAGCGTGCGCGAGATGGCTTCTGCCGTGGGCCTTTCCTCCCCCAGCACCGTGCACGCCCATCTATCTGCCCTGGAGGCGCGCGGGCTACTCAAGCGCGATGCCACCAAACCGCGCGCCCTGGAACTCTTTAACGAGGACGGTTCCTCTGTCTCAATTTCTAAATCTGACGAACCCACCGCACCTCGCGGAACGGTCTCGCTACCGCTCGTTGGTCGCGTCGCGGCTGGGATTCCCATTCTGGCCGAGCAGAATATAGAAGACACTTTTACTATCCCGACCGAAATCGCCACTGATCAGGGTTCCTTTATCCTTGAGGTGCATGGGAGCTCAATGATCAATGTCGGCATCTTCAATGGCGATTACATCATCGTCCGTGAACAAAAGAGTGCCATGAACGGCGAAATTGTCGTGGCCATGATTGATGGTTCAGCGACCGTCAAGACATTCTACAAGGAGCAGGGACGCGTACGCCTGCAGCCAGAGAATGACACCATGGAGCCTATCTATGCAACGAATCCCGTTATCTTGGGCAAAGTCGTCGGCTTGATGCGCCGGTTCTCGTAATGCAAAAACGCATCACCATCTTTGATACCGTCCGCGGGTTTACGATGATTTCAATGGCAGGTTTTCACGCTTGCTACGATCTCGCCTACCTGTACGGTTGGGATATGCCCTGGTTTACCCAGACTGTCTTTCAAGACATCTGGCGCGCCAGCATCAGCTGGGTATTCTTGTTTATCGCGGGTTGGATGTGCACTCTTTCGCGCAACAATATCAAACGTGCCGCCAAATACGCCTTAGCAGCACTCGTCGTCTGGTTGGCAACAACACTTGTCTCAGTAGACGATTCGGTTAATTTTGGCATCATCTACTGCATGGGCGCATGTACCGGCATCGTGGCGTTGACCGATCCCGTCCTTAAGAAGATATCGGCGAGATGGGGCATGTCCCTATGCCTTGTGTTGTTCGCCCTCACCTGGAGCATCCCCAAAACGATCTACCCTGTCCCCTACCTGGCGTGGCTGGGATTTCCGAACCCTGGGTTTGTTTCAGGTGATTACTACCCCATCATCCCGTTTATCTTTATGTATCTTGCAGGATACTTCGCCGCACACATAGCGCAGGGAATCGATAAAACCGCCCCAATCTGGGCCTACGCCAACCCCCTGCCGGCGCTCGCCAGCCTTGGACGTCATGCACTCCCCTTTTATCTGCTGCATCAGCCCATCATTCTGGGCATTTTGGAGCTCGTCTACTCGGTGCGATAACGCTCGAGCCGCGGCGCGATACGGGCCGGAAGCTTCGCCACAATACGAACGCCGTCCTCAAGATATTCCTCGTGCAAAAGGGTTCCCTGCTCATGCACCAGCGTAATGAGGGCGCCCTCGCGATACGGGATATCAGCAGAGAGCAACACATCGGTAGCAGCCGCCTCACGAGCAATACGGTCGACGAGATCGTCGAGTCCCTCGCCCGTCTGGGCCGAGAACAGCACGGCCTCGGGATAGCGACGACGGAAGCTCAGTCGATCAACGCTATCGAGAAGATCGATTTTATTGAATACGGTCAGCGTTAGGCGCTCTCCAGCGCCGATCTCATCAAGCACGCGGTCGACAGCCTCCAGCTGTCGCTCATAGTCCTCGTCAGACGCATCTACGACTTTGAGAATTAGATCGGCACCCAACACCTCGGACAGCGTCGATTTAAAGGCATCGACCAAACCATGCGGCAGCTGTTGAATAAAGCCGACGGTATCGGTGATAGTCATGCCACGACCGCCGGGCAGGTGATACGAACGCGTCGTCGGGTCGAGCGTAGCAAACAGCTTGTCCTGCGAAAGTACCGTAGAGCCGGTCAGGCGATTGAGCAACGTCGATTTACCGGCATTGGTATAACCGGCTAACGCGACGCGAAACGCCGGTGACTCAATGCGACTCTTGGACTGGACATCGCGACGCTGTTCAACCTGCTTAAGCTCACGACGAAGCGCGGCAATCTTATTGCGAATCAAGCGACGGTCAACCTCGAGCTGGCTTTCACCCTGGCCAAAGCGCGAACCGATGCCGCCGCGCGTCTGCTCCTTGGCAAGATGGCTCCACATGCCACGCAGACGAGGCAACAGATATTGAAGCTGTGCCAGCTGTACCTGTAGGCGTCCCTCACGCGTCTGAGCATGCAGGCCAAAGATATCCAAGATAAGTGCCGTACGATCGATAATCTTTACCGGCTCGCCCACGGCTTTCTCCAAATAGGATTGCTGCGAGGGCGTCAGGTCGTCGTCAAAGATAACAACATCGGCATCCATGCGATGCACCAGGCCGCACAGCTCTTCAACCTTACCGGAACCGATAAACGATTTAGGATACGGCTTTACCAAACGCTGAGACAAGCGCGCCACGCACCGGGCACCAGCCGTATGGGCAAGGCGCTCCAGCTCGTCAAGCGATCGATCGAGCGGCCATGCATTGTCGCGCCATTCAACACCAACCAAAATGGCACGCTCGGGCTCGGGTGCCGTGGAAACAAGAGGAAAACGAGCCATTAGACAGCCTCAATACGATGCAGGATGTCCTCAACGACCTCATCGATCGTAAACTCGTCCATATCGAACCACACGATACGGTCATCGCGTTTAAACCACGAAAGCTGACGCTTGGCATAGCGACGCGAACGCATCTTAATGAGTTCGCGAGCCTCATCCATGCTCATCACGCCATTGAAAGCATCGATAATCTCTTTATAGCCAATCGCCTGCATCGAAGTCAGGGCATCTGCCAGCCCCTGGTCCATAAGACCGCGAACCTCATCGACAAGGCCCTGCTCAAACATCAGGTCGACGCGCAGGTTAATGCGCTCGTAGAGCATCTCGCGATTACGCGTCAGACCAAACCACAAAGCGTGATAATGCTCGCGCGGAACACTAAACTGCGACTTTTGCTGCGCGTAGGACACTCCATCATCGTGCATTTCGAGAGCGCGAATCACGCGGCGAACATTATGGGGGTGGATGACCGCAGCGGACTCGGGGTCGCGCTCGGCAAGCAGGGCATGCAGTCCCTCCTCGCCAATACGCTCGGCAAGCTCCTGATAGCCCGCACGGCGATCGTCCTCAAGTTCACCCGAGGGAAAGTCCATCTCATCGAGGGCGGCCTTGAGATACAGCCCCGTACCCCCGCAAAACACCGGCAGGCGGCCCTCGCCAAGCAAGCGCTCAACATGCGCGCGAGCGTCAGCCTGATAAAGCGCAGCAGAATATGCCACACCCGGCTCTACAATGTCGACGAGACGCAGCGGCGCCGTACACTCATCGGGCGCCATCTTTGCGGTACCGATATCCATGCCGCGATAGATTTGCATCGCATCGCACGACAGCACTTCGGACGAAAGACGAGCTGCCAAACGATCGGCAACATCGCTCTTACCAACCGCCGTCGGACCGACGATCGCAACGGCGGAAAGACCTGCCCCGGGAGCAACCATTAGCGCGGCTCGCCCACAACGGAGCCAGACAAATACCAGGTCTTGGCAACGTCAACGTCAACATCAACGATCTTGCCAACAAGCTGGTCGATGCTGTAACCCTCTGGGATAGGCGCATGCACGGTCTGATTCTTGGGACTCTTGCCCAGTAGCACCGCGTCATTCTTTTTGCTCGTTCCCTCAA
>USMH01000140.1 GCA_900555745.1 uncultured Collinsella sp. | reverse complement strand
GCGCTGGACAAGCTGAGCGTGAAGGAGTACGAGGACCCCTTCAAGAGGGGGTGATGCTGCCGGTTCGACCGGCGCGCCACGGGTCAAGATGCACTAGGCCTGGACGAAGTCCGGGCCCGCGCCTTTAGACGCGAGCCCGGGGCCCGTGGGTTATACCCTAAGAGCAAACCACCCTTTTTAAGGGTGGTTCTGATTTATGCCGAGGGGCTTCCTATCGTGGCAGGCGAATCGTAAAGCGGCTGCCGACCCCTTCGACCGAGGTCACACCGATGACGCCGCCGTGGCTGTCGACGATCCACTTGGCGATCGCAAGCCCCAGACCCGAACCCTGTGCGCCGGCATCGCGCGCGTTGTCGGCACGGTAGAACCGCTCGAACGCGTGAGCTGCGGATTCCTGGTTCATGCCGATGCCCTCGTCCTCAACACTTATGTCGATCGTGCCCGCGCCCGCATCCGGCGTTATGCCAAATGTGACGGTCGTTCCCGCGTCCGAATACTTGGCGGCGTTTTGCACGATCACGCGTAGCGCCTGCTTCACGAGTGCCACGTCGACGGGCGCGTCGCAGCGCGAATCGCTGACAAGCGCGGTGTCGTACGCCAGCCGATACGTATGCTCGGTATCGATCATCTGCGATTCCTCGCATACCTCGCTGACCAGTGCAGCCAAGTTGGTATGCGCGCGCCGCAGGACCGTGCGCCCGGCATCGCCGCGCGCCAAAAACAGCAGCTGCTCCACAAGCTCTTGCATGTGCTCGCTTTCGGCTTTAAGGGACGCGATGGACTCCGCCAGCACGTCCGGATCGTCCTTACCCCAGCGGTCGAGCATGTTCACGTAGCCCTGAATCACCGCGATGGGCGTGCGCAGCTCGTGGCTCGCGTCGTTGACAAAGCGCATCTGCTGCAGCTTGGCCTCTTGCATCTGGCGCAGCAGGCGGTTGAGTGCGACCTCGATGCTTGCCAGGTCGGCGTCGCCGGTGGTGACGCTCGGCGAGTCGACGCTTGCGCGCTCGATGGCCTGCTCCAGTGTTTCCATTTTGCCGCCGGCGAGTTGCATGCGGCCGAGTTCGTCCACGCGCAGGGCCAGATCGTTGAGCGGCGCCATGGTGCGGCGCACGCGGCGGGCGCCGCCGAGCATATCGAGCATGCTGATGACCTGCCAACCTACAACAACGATATAGAGGGGCCAAAGTGCGATGAGGTCCTGCGCGAGGGGGAAGGTCTTGGTGGTACGCGCAAGCTCGACGGTATAGGTGAGCGTTGTCAGGTCCCAGCCGCGCGCGGGCTTCAGCGACATGCCGCGAACGGTGGCGCCGGGGATCCATCCTGCGGTAAACGCGCTGTCGGGCAGTGTCTGGTTGTATCCATAGACGAGGATCGCCGCCGCAATCACCACCAGCAACAGATCGAGCCAGACGTAGCTCATCAGGCGGCGCCACATATAGCTCCAGTTGATGGCGCGGGCGATGGAGGTGACGCGCTTGGCCTCGGCGTTACGTGCGGCAGACATAGCCCACCCCGCGCACGGTCTGGATGATGCGGGCACCGCCGGCGTCCTCGATCTTGGCGCGCAGGTGCGCGATGTGCACGTCGACGTTGTTGGTGTCGCCCACGTATTCGTAGCCCAGCGCCTCGTGCGCAATGCGCTCGCGCGTGAGCACGGTGCCGGCATGTGCCATAAGCAGGGCGAGAACGTCGAACTCGCGGGCCGTGAGCGCGATGGGCGAGCCTCCGACCGTGACTTCGCGGCGGTCGGGATCGAGCACAACCGAGCCAACGGTGAGCGTAGCGGGGGAGGGCGAGGCGGAAGCTTGGGCCGAGTCGCTGACCGGGGGTATCGCACCGGCACCGACGCCCGCACCGGCCGCCATGCCCGTCCCGGCGCCGGCGCCGCCAACGCCCGAAGCCGCCCGCACGGCCTCCGAGCGCTTCAACGCCACGCGGATCCGTGCGAACAGTTCCTCAATGGCAAACGGCTTGGTTAGGTAATCGTCAGCACCGGCATCGAGCCCGGCCACCTTGTCCATCACGGCATCTCGCGCGGTGACCATAATCACCGGCACATCCTTGTGCTTGCGGACACGCCGCAGCACCTCCATGCCGTTGAGCTGCGGCAACAGCACATCGAGCAGAATCAGATCGTAGTCGCGCTCCAGCGCCAGGTCCACGGCGGTGCGCCCGTCGGCGGCGTGCTCTACCTGGTAGCCCTCGTGCTCCAGCTCGAGCGTCACAAAGCGGGCGATTTTCTCCTCGTCCTCTACGATCAGGATTCGTGCCATGCGTGCCCCCCCCGTCTGCGATTACTTGTCGTCGTTGAGATTTTGCTTGATGTCGTCCGCGGCGTCGGCGGCGTGATTCATAAGATTGTTGATGCTGCCGGGCACGTCGCCGTCGCTGTCGATGCGGTAGCGCATGCCAAAGAACAGGCCAATCAGCATCAGCCAAATCGTAGCGCCCCAGGCAAACAGGGCGATGATGGGGATCAGGATGGGGATGTTGAGGATGATCGCATCGCGGCGCGTGGCGATAAACTTGGTGTCCAGGCTCAGGCGGAAGAGCTTTTTGAGGTACTCCCATACGCTGTCCATCTTCTTGGAGAAGTCGGTCTTTTCGCTCGATTTTTCGTAGGCGGCTTGCGCGGCGACCATTTCGGCCGAGGGCTCATCGACTGGCGCGGACTCGGTGGCGGCGTGCGCCGACGTGGTCTGGGTCTTGCCCAGCGACTCGAGCCAAATGATGGCATCCAGCACGTTGCCGTCGGCGGCGTCGAGCGCGGCTTTGGCATCGGTGTAGCTCACGCTGCACTTGGTGCGGATGGTTTCAACTTTTTCGAGGTCGTCCATGACCTGTCCTTTCGTTCGATGGGCGCGACGCCGGGCGATTTGCCCGGGCGCGAGCGTTGCGTTCGGCGGTCTGCGTTGCGCGGCGCCGCCCCGCCCTTGGTCGAACTCTATAGTGCAGGTTATAGATTAAGCGATTCTTGAGCCAAGATTAACGTTGGATGAGTTTTTGGGTGGCGGTGGGAAAAGTATTAGATCTCGATAGCGGGGGATGTGGTGCCGGTGCAAAACGGCGTCAAAGGTTGGTCGAGCAGGCGGTTTCTCCATTGATGTCCGCACGGCATGGGACACTTACCCTGCCGCCCTGCTCTGCCGCGGCGGCATGTACCCAAACAACGACCCTCTAAGGAGTTCGATACCAATGAGCGATAACACCAAGCATCTCGCAAAGAAGTGCGTCAAGGACGCGGGGCCGTGCCTCGCGTTGTGCCTTGCCGGCGCAGCGGTCGCGCTGCTGGCTGTTCTGGGGCCATTCGACGTGCTCCGAAGTGCCAGTTCTCTGCACGTTTGCATGGCCCTTGCCGGCGCCATGATGACCGGCGGCGTGCTCGATCTGGTTTTTTGGGTGCTTGACCCGTTTGGATGGAAGAACGAAGGGTAAGCCCTAAGGGATGGAAGGGCTGGAACGGTTGGCTTAGTGATCGTGCAGAATGCGGGCTAGCGACTTACGGGGAAGTGGTGATCCGATGACGGTCTATGTGACGGGCGATATTCACGGCGGCGTCGACATGCAAAAGCTGCGCGACTGGGACCTTGGGGATAGTCTGACGAGCGACGACTATCTGATTATCGCCGGCGACTTTGGCTTTCCGTGGGATTTCTCTGCCGAAGAATGTGCCGACATCGCTTGGCTGGAATCGCGTCCCTATACCGTGCTGTTTGTCGACGGCAACCACGAGCGTTTCGATCACTGGGCGGAGCGCCCCATGG
>USMH01000139.1 GCA_900555745.1 uncultured Collinsella sp. | reverse complement strand
TGGCGATAAAGGGCTCCTCATCGAGCACCTCGGCGATACGGCCCACACTCGTAAGAGCGCGCGTGAGCAGCAAAAACACGTTGGAAATCATCATGAGCGAATTCATGATCAGCAGCACGTAGCTCATAAAGCCCGTGAGCGAGCCCACGCCCAGCTTGCCGGCGAGAATCATGCGGCCGCCAATCCACAGGATGGAGAGCGCAGCCACGTACATCGACAGCTGAAACACCGGCAGGTTGAGCACCGCGCTGCCAAAGGTCTTTGTCGCAGTGCGCGCAAGCCCGGTATTGACTGCGTCGAACTTGGCCTCCTCGTGCTCGGTACGAACGTAGGCCTTGACGGCACGCACGGCGGTGAGGTCTTCCTGTACCACGCCGTTGAGGTGGTCCATCGAGGTCTGGAGTTGGCGGTAGAGCGGACTGACGCGATAGGTGATGACGCCCAGTACGATTGCCAGCACGGGCAAGATGATCGCAAAGACGGTGGCGAGCGGGCGCGACAGCATCAGCGCGTAGATAAGGCCGACGATAAGCGTCACCGGGCCGCGCACCATAGGGCGAAAGCCGTTGCCTACAGCATTTTGGATAACGGTGATGTCCGTGGTCATGCGGGTGACGAGCGAGCTGGCGTCGTAGTTGTCCAGGTTACCAAAAGCGAGCGTCTGAATCTTTTTGTACTCGGCCTCGCGCAGGTTAGCGCCTAGGCCCGAGGCAACGCGGGCGGACGTGCGGGCATAACCCAAGCCCAGTACCAGCGAAAGCGCAGCGCACACCAACATGTACGCGCCCTGCAGCAGCATGTAGTTGATATCACCCGCAGGCACGCCCACATCGATGATGTTGGCCATGATGACCGGGATAAACAGCTCGAGCACCGTCTCGACCGACACAAAGAACACGCCGAGGATGGCATCGCGACGGTATGCCCCTAGATAGGAAAACAGTATTTTGAGATTGCGCACGCAGGTTCAACCCCCATCAAACGTTGTTCGCAAACGCACGTATTATTGCGCGCCGAATAATGGTGTCAAGTATTCCGAAATCGTTTTCTGCAAGGTTAGCGACGGCGGCGAGTTCTCGTGACGTGTGTCCATATTCACTCGGAATAATGGTGCGCGCGATTTTTTTCGCCCCACTGCCGACACAAACCTTGACTCTACAATCGTTGTAGGGTTTTCACTACACTGGTAGCTAAACGAACCAAGCCAGAAAGCCCCGCCCATGGAACACGACCTCACACGCGGCAATGTCCTTAAGACCATCGCGGTCTTTGCCCTGCCCTATATGCTCTCGTACTTTTTGCAGATGCTCTACGGCATGGCCGACCTGTACATGATGGGGCAGTTTAGCGGCGCCGCCGGCATCACCGCCGTGGGCAATGGCGCGCAGACGCTCTATATCATTACCGTGACGCTCGTGGGCCTGGCCATGGGAACGACGGTGATCGTCGGTCACGCCGTGGGCTCGCGCCGCTTCGATCGCGCCGAAACCGCCATCGGCAACACCATTACGCTCTTTATGGGTGTCTCGGTGGTGCTGGCCGCCGTCTTGCTTGCGCTGTGCCCGCAAATCGTGGCGCTTATTGGCACGCCGGCCGAAGCAGTCGAAGGAACCGCCGCCTACCTGCGCATCTGCTTTGTCGGCATTCCGTTTATCGCCGCATACAACATCCTCTCGGCCATCTTTCGCGGGCTGGGCGATTCGCGCTCGCCCATGTACGTGATCGGCGTGGCATGCATCATCAACATCGCGCTCGATTTTCTGTTTATCGGGCACATGGGGCTCGGCCCCGTGGGCGCGGCACTCGGCACGGTGACCGCGCAGACGGCCAGCGTTGCCCTCGCGCTCGTGTGGCTTAAGAGCCGCCGCACGAACATCCACGTTAAGCGCAGCGACCTGCGCCCCCAGCCCGAGGTGCTCGGCAGTATTCTTAAGATCGGCGTGCCTGTGGCTGTGCAGGACGGCTGCATCCAGGTGGCGTTTATGTTTATCACCGTCATCGCCAACCACCGAGGACTCGTCGACGCCGCCGCCGTGGGCCTGGTCGAGAAGATGATCAGCTTTTTGTTCATTGTGCCGAGCTCCATGGGTGCCACCGTCAGCGCGCTCACGGCGCAAAACGCCGGCGCGGGCAAGGGCGACCGCGCGCGTCAGGTGCTCAAAGACGCCATGACCATCTCGGTAGTGTATGGCTGCCTGATCACGGTGCTGATGTGGCTGGTGGCGCCGGCGTTTATCGGCTTTTTTGCCAAGGACCCCGCAGTGGTCGCCGCCGGCACCGGTTATATTCACAGCTACATTTTCGACGCAATCTTTGCCGGCATCCACATTTGCTTTAGCGGCTTTTTCGCTGCGTATGGCAAGAGCTACATCGGCTTTGCGCACAACGTGCTGGCCGTGGCGCTCATTCGCGTGCCGGGCGCGTGGCTGCTGTCGAACGCCTATTCCGACACGCTGTTTCCTATGGGCATCGCTTCGCCATGCGGCTCGATTTTGTCGGCAGTCATCTGTGTTGTCGCGTTTACCGTGCTCAACCGGCGCGGGGCTTTTGACAAGCTGGTGGCGTAGCGGGGCAACGCGAGATTGCCCTGATCGACGACATCATCAGCGACGACCCCGCGACCCATGTGACGCAGATCACGGTGCCGGTTGCCCCAGCAAAGTAAGAACCGCCCGGAAGGCATCATGCTTCCGGGCGGTTCTTCACTTTGGTTATCGATGCACTAAGCCTGAGGTACCTCACCAGTAGCTAAGATCTGCTCGAGTGCGTCCTCGTCCAACACGGGCACACCTAGCTGCTCGGCCTTGGTGAGCTTGGAGCCCGCTTTGGGACCGGCGACCAGGTAGCTCGTCTTCTTTGACACACTGCCCGAAACCTTGGCACCGAGTACCTTGAGCGCCGCACCTGCCTCGTCGCGGGTGCGGTTGACGAGCGTGCCGGTGAGCACGAAGGTCAGACCCGCGAGCGGCTGTGCGTCGGCGAGCTCGCCCGCCACGCCAGCGTCGGCTGCGGCTTGCGCATGCGCGGCGCCCAGGTCGACCTCGAGCGAAAGGCCCGCTTGGCGCAGACGTTCCAGCACGGCAAGGTTTTCGGGCACGGCCAGGAACTGCTTGACGCTCGCCGCAATCTTGGGACCGATGCCCTCGCACTCGGCGATGTCCTCTTCGCTCGCCAAGATGAGCTTGTCAATCGACAGGAATCGCTCGGCGATGACCTCGCCCACGCTCTTGCCCACGTGACGGATGCCCAGGGCAAACAGCACGCGACCGAGCGGCTGGCTCTTGGACTTGTTGAGCTCGACAATGATTTTCTCAGCCGTCTTGAGGCCCACCGGAATGGGGTCGCCCTTCTTGACGCCCTTTTTGCTGTTGGAGCTGGCATAGGTGCGCCCCGTGTCCAGGCCTGCGATGTCATCGACCGTGAGCTGGTAGAAGTCTGCGACATCGTGGATCAGGCCGGCGGCGATCATCTTGTCGACAATCTCGTCACCTAGGCCGTCGACGTCCATGCAGCCGCGGCTCACCCAGTGAAGCAGGCGCTCCTTGAGCTGCGCGGGGCAGTCGATGGAGACGCAACGGTAGGCAACCTCGCCATCCTCGTGGACCACGGGGCTGCCGCACACGGGGCAGACCTCGGGCATCTGCCAGTCGACCGAATCGGCCGGGCGCTTGTCGAGCACTGGGCCCACGACCTCGGGGATTACGTCGCCTGCCTTGTGCACGATGATGGTGTCGCCCTCGCGCACGTTTTTGCGACGGATCTCGTCGATGTTGTGC
>USMH01000138.1 GCA_900555745.1 uncultured Collinsella sp. | reverse complement strand
CCGAGCCCATCTATGTGCCGCTCAACCCGCCCACATTCGACTTTGACCGCGAGACGCTCGAGGCAGCCTTCCGCGACAACGACCCCAAGGCCATCGTCCTGTGCAACCCTTCCAACCCTTGCGGCAAGGTCTTTACGCGCGAGGAGCTCACCTTCATCGCCGACCTCTGCAAAAAGTACGACGCCTACTGCATTACCGACGAGGTATACGAGCACATCGTCTACGCGCCCACGAGCACGTCTATATGGCCACGCTGCCCGGCATGTTCGAGCGAACCATCAGCTGCAGCTCGCTGTCTAAGACGTACTCCATCACCGGCTGGCGTCTGGGCTACACCATCGCCCCGGCCCAGATCACCGAGCGTATCAAGAAGGTCCACGACTTTCTCACCGTGGGTGCCGCCGCTCCCCTGCAGGAAGCCGTTGTCACCGCCCTCAACTTCGACGACAGCTATTACGATGAGGTCCTTAACCTCTATACCGCCAAACGCGACCTGTTCTGCCAGGGGCTCGATAGCATCGGTCTTGAGCATAACGTGCCGCAGGGCGCCTACTACGTCATGATGGACATCTCTGAGTTTGGCTATGACAGCGACCTCGAATTCTGCGAGGACCTCGCATCCAAGGTGGGCGTGGGCGCCGTGCCCGGCTCGAGCTTCTTCCGCGAGCCCGTCAACCATCTGATTCGTTTCCACTTTGCCAAGCGAGACGAGACGCTCAACGCGGCGCTGGAGAACCTCAAGTCCCTGCGTGATAAAATCAAGCCGCGCGGGTAAGGACGGCCCAGCAACTAAAGCAACCAAAGAAGCCCCGCACCGCCCGCCGCGTTGCAAGACTTCTTTTTATAGCGCTTTCGTAAATGGTTTAGCGCACTATACTTTAGTCACGGAGCAACTCGTCCCAGAGAGAGGAATACTATGGCAGAACAGCAGCTTATCGGAGCGCTCGAGGCCGGCGGCACCAAGATGGTCTGCGCCACGGGCTATGCAGACGGTACGGTCCTGGAGCGTGAGCAGATCGCGACCACGACCCCGCAGGAGACCGTCGAGGCCGTCAACGCCTGGTTTGCCGACAAGGGCATCGCCGCGCTGGGCATCGGCGCCTTTGGCCCCACCGCAGTCAACCCTGCCTCGCCCCAATACGGCAAGATTCTGGAGACGCCCAAAACGGCATGGCGCTACTTTGACCTGCTGGGCACTATCCAAAACGAGCTCAATATCCCCTGTGGCTACGACACCGACGTCAACGTCGCCTGTCTGGGCGAGGTCACCTTTGGTTGCGCCCAGGGCCTCACTGACGTTGTGTATCTGACCATCGGCACCGGCGTGGGCGCCGGCGTGCTCTCGGGCGGTAAGCTCGTGCACGGCATGATGCATCCCGAGGCCGGCCACATCCTGGTCACGCGCGACCCGCGCGACACCATCGGCGAGCATAGTGCCTGCCCCTTCCACGACAGCTGCCTAGAGGGCCTCATCGCCGGCCCCGGCGTTAAAAAGCGCTGGGATGGCAAGAGCGCCGGAGACATGGCCGATGACCCGGAGGCCATGGACCTGCTCGCCGGTTATCTGGCACAGGCGCTCATGACCTACACGCTGTGCTACGCACCGCAAAAAATCATCATCGGCGGCGGCGTGGCCGACCACACCCCCATCGTGCCGCTCGCACGCAAAAAGTGTGCCGAAATGCTCAACGGCTATATCGTCACGCCCGAGGTCAACGACATCGATACCTATATTGTCAACAATAGCCTCGAGGGCAAGCAGGGCATCATGGGCTGCCTTGCCCTGGGCGCGCAGGCGCTTCAGTAACAGACGCACCCACAGGGCGTGGCGCGCCCGGCAAATCCAACCTACGGAACGACGCCACCACGCCCCATATAAGCCTCAAATATAAAAGGCCGCCTAGGACCAAACATTCGTCCTAGGCGGCCTTTTTGGCACATATGAGCGATCGTAGTAGATATCGGAGCACAACGCCCGTTGCCGCTCCACAGCAGTCGATCATCACATCGGTGATCATGCCGGCGCGTCCCGGCACAAAGAGCTGAATCGTTTCGTCGATCGAGGGAATCAGCAGCAGGAACACCGCCGTGGGCAGCAGCACGTCAAAGGTGCGCCGGCCCTCAAAATCAAAGGCGTGCGTTGCCAAGATGCCGAGCACCATATACTCGGTAAAATGTGCGCACTTGCGAACAACAAAGTTGGTCACCCATTCATATGGAAGTCCCACGCCGTGCAGGAAACCGCGGATAGCTTCCATGACCGTCAGGCTCAGCGAGCCCGACCCCGAGCCGGGAACCAGCGAATTACCCCAGATCAAGAGCGCCATCAGGCAGGTTACAACCGCCCATTTTCGATTGATCTTAACCATGCAGAAGTTATGCCTCCGCGCGGAGCGGCGCGAAGCTGGCGGTACCGCCCTCGATAACGCTCAGATAGGCACGGCCCGTACGCTTGGCGGTAGAGGACTGCAGGCGCTCGATCTCTTCCTCGAGGATCTGATTGACGCGCTCGTGACGACGATTTTCCATAATGCCGGCGGCAATAGCCTCGGCCCGCTCGATGCCCTCGCGTGAGATACGGGCAGTATCCTCGGGGAAAACAGCGCTGTGACGGCCGACATAGGCGGGGGCAGCAGGCTGAGGGGCAGCGACGGGAGCGGGGGCTGCAACAGGAGCAGGCTCGTCAATCTCATCCAGAATCGCGGTGGCGGCGGCCCACATGTCCTCGTGGCCCGAGTAATCAGCCATGGGGACATCAACCTCGAGCGAGGCATCCGGAAGGTCGCCGGTGTCGATGCGATCTTGGGCATCAATCGATGCGGTGATGGCTGCAGGCTCATCGAGGTCATCGAGATCGATGTCCGCGGCACCGGAGATGATAGGCATGCTGGCGAGGTTTGCGTTGTACGGCGCAGCCTCAGCCGCCTGCTGCTGGGCAGGAGCGCCCCAAAGCGAGCTCTCGGCGGCACGGCGGGCGGCAACGGCCTCCTCGTCCGCGGTCATGGCTTCATCAACGTACGAATTGTCGGCAGAAGCGTTCGCATCCGCCGAGGTAGCGCTGTAGGCGTTATTGGCCGCCGCGTTGGCAACGAGTGCCACGAAAGCCGCCGTGCTGCCCGCAGGGGCGGCCTGGGAGCCAGACACGGCACGCGCCGCGGCGGCGATGTCGTCGCGATTGAAGGAGCCGGTCTGCCCGCCGTTGGTGAGCTCGTCGATGGCGACTTGATAGACGTCGCGCGAGTGTGCAGGGTCGCAGCTCACCGGCGAATCGTCGTCGAGCATACTGTCGATCATGGACCAAGCCTCGTCCTCGTCCATAGCATCTGCGGCTCGAGCGATGGTAGGGACACCATCATCGGCATGACGGCGCTGGAACGCACCAGTCAGGCCGGAAAGGAATGCCGAGGTAGACTGCTCCGCCTGAGCCTGAGAAGCAGAAGCCGCAGCGTGAGGAGTCGCATCCTGCTGCTGAGCTGGAATCGAGGCGGTCTTGAACTCGCTTTGATGCTGATTGAGATTGGCGGCACCGCCCATGGCATCGGGCTGGAACAGACGCTCTTCACGCTGCGCACGATACTCGGAGATACCCAGCGAGGCGGCATAGATACCCACGCCCGCCACTGCGCCCACGGCGAAGGGAACCGCACCCGCCACGACCGTCTCGTTCACAGACGAAAACGGCAGCGTCGCGGCATACATAACCACGGGAGCGGCAAGGCCGATCCCACACGAAAGTCCGGCAAGGACTGCTCGTTGTGTTGCATCAGAAGAAGCCATGAGCT
>USMH01000137.1 GCA_900555745.1 uncultured Collinsella sp. | reverse complement strand
TCACCGAGCCCTATACCAATCCGCGCTTCCCGGGCGACCAGGGCCGTCTGACAGTTCCTGCCGAGCGCATGCGTAAGCTGGTTCTGGCGGCTGCGGAGCGTGGCCACACTGTGCGTATTCACGTCATCGGCGACGGTGCCATCCATGCCGCGCTCGATATCTTTGAGGAGGCCGCCGAACTGTACGGCCTGCCCCAGCACGGCCATAACACGCTCGAGCACCTGGAGAACCTCTTGCCCGAGGACATCGATCGTCTACGCAAGCTTAACGTCGTTGCCTCGAGCCAGCCCTGTCACATTACACTCGACCCGGGCGGCCCCGAGCGCGATCTGGGCCTGGAACGCAGCCGCATCATGTGGCCGTTTGCGACCTATAAGCAGCGCGGCATCCGCCAAGCCTTCGGCACCGATAGCCCCATCACAGCTGTTACAAGCATGAACGTGCTCTACACGGCTATCACGCGCCAGGATCCCAAAAGCCACTGGCCCGAGGGCGGCTGGTTACCGAGCGAGCGCATCGATGCAGCAACAGCCCTGCGCAACTACACCCTGGGCAGCGCCTATGCAGCGGGCGACGAGCAAAACCTCGGCAGCTTGGAGCCCGGCAAGTATGCCGACCTGGTAGTCCTGGACCAAAACCCGCTCACCATCGACCCCCAAGAGCTCCAGGCTACCAAGGTTCAGACCACCTACCTGGCAGGTAACTTGATTTACGAGCGCTAAGTATTCATGCCGTACCGTTAAGCGCGGCTCGGGCAGCCTTTTTGGGATAGCGCTCGAGCCGCGTTTGCGTTTTGGTGGGGATCCGCCATGAGCGTCCCTGTTCTGTTGGATTTGGGTGCGGGGCGGAGGTGCTGCTGCCCCGCGCTCAATTTGGACACCAGCAATGCTATCTCTTGGTGTTTTGCATACTTCCCATTACAGATTGCATAAAAAGGCTGGGATGTCCTTCCTGATCCTGATGTACCCCCGCCCGTGCCGTGCAAAAAACGGAGTATTCAGCACCGCGAGCTCTGCCGGTGCCGCTGCGGCTGAGTAACGTTGCGGAGATTGACGTCATTTTGGGCTCCGGTACGGCGCGAAGCATGCCTTTTTGTCCTGGCGGGGTTTGCCTGCCGACTCAAATCGCCGGTCGAAGGCGTCCTTGGGACCAATATGGTGTGTCCGGCGTGTATGCAGCCGTCCTGGCTTGCTGAATACTCCCAAAAATGCACGGTGCTCCCCAGGGGACCCGTGCGCGCAACGAAAACCATGCCCATGTCGCTATCCGCATCGCCATTTTGCTGCACTGACTTTTCTGAATGCCGGGCTCGAATTAGTTAACCTGCCTCCCGTGTGGCTCCGGAGGGGCGGGGCATAAGGTTTATCGCGAGTTCCGCACGAGCCGAAAGCCGCTTAATGTGGCCTTCGTGCGAGCAGGACTGCCCGAGCAGGAAACCTTATGCCCCGCCCCTCCGGAGCCACACGGGAGCCACCGCTAAGTTATCCCCCGGCATTCAGAAAATCTAAGTGCCAAAAAATAAGATTTTTTGACTCCGTGTTGTATAACCCGCCATTCGTGGGTACCATTCAACGCGTACGCAAACAAAAAGGGTTAATTCGCGTGGTATAACCGCGCGGCCCAAAAAGGAGGAGACAAGCATGCCGTCTTTGAAGCCGCTTGCAGATCGTGTTCTGGTCAAGCCCGACGAGGCCGAGCAGAAGACCGCTTCTGGTCTGTATATCGCCAGCAACGCTCAGGAGAAGCCGCAGCGCGGCACCATCGTTGCCGTTGGCGCCGGCAAGGTCAACGACAAGGGCGAGCGCATCCCCATGGACGTCAAAGTTGGCGACGTTGTCATCTACGGTAAGTTTGGTGGCAACGAGGTCAAGGTCGACGGCGAGAAGTATCTGCTGATGCGCGCCGACGACATCTACGCCGTTGTCGAGGCCTAGTCTCGTCGGAATCTCTGATTCGTCTTTGAACGCGTCCGCCGCATAAGACTCGGAAGCGGCGACGCGAGTCACATTTCTTTTGGAGGATTACCTACCATGGCAAAGAACATTACGTTCAACACCGATGCCCGCGCTAAGCTCGCTAAGGGCGTCAACACTCTGGCCGACGCCGTTACCGTCACCATGGGCCCCAAGGGCCGCTACGTCGCTCTGCAGCGCTCGTTCGGTGCCCCGACCATCACCAACGACGGCGTTTCCGTCGCCAAGGAGATCGAGCTCGAGGACAACATCGAGAACATGGGCGCCCAGCTGGTGAAGGAGGTCGCCACCAAGACCAACGATACCGTGGGCGATGGCACCACCACCGCAACCCTGCTCGCCCAGGCTATCGTCAACGACGGTCTGCGCAACGTCGCCGCTGGCGCCAACCCGCTGGCCATCCGTCGTGGCATCGACAAGGCCGTTAATGCCGCCGTCGCCGAGATGAAGAAGCAGGCCAAGCCGGTCGAGACCAAGGAGCAGATCGCTTCCGTCGGTACCATCTCCGCCGGCGACCCCGAGGTCGGCGAGAAGATCGCCCAGGCCATGGAAGTCGTGGGCAAGGACGGCGTCATCACCGTCGAGGACTCCCAGACCTTTGATATCACCATCGACACCGTCGAGGGCATGCAGTTCGACAAGGGTTACGTCTCGGCGTACTTCGTCACGGACAACGATCGCATGGAGGCCGTGATGAAGGATCCCTACATCCTCATCACCGACCAGAAGATCTCCAACGTCCAGGACATCATGCCTGTTCTCGAGGCTGTCCAGCGCACCGGCAAGGGCCTGCTCATTATCGCTGAGGATGTCGAGGGTGAGGCTCTGCCCACCCTCGTCCTCAACAAGATCCGCGGCGCCCTCAACGTCTGCGCCGTCAAGGCCCCGGGCTACGGCGATCGCCGCAAGCGCATGCTCGAGGATATCGCCGTCCTCACCGGCGGTCAGGCTGCCCTCGATGAGCTGGGCGTGAAGGTTGCCGACATCACCGCCGATATGCTCGGTACCGCCAAGTCAGTCACCATCTCCAAGGACAACACCGTTATCGTGGGTGGTGCCGGTTCCAAGGAGGCTATCGACGCCCGCATCGCTCAGATCAAGGGCGAGATGGAGAACACCACCTCTGACTTCGACCGTGAGAAGCTCCAGGAGCGCCTGGCCAAGCTCTCCGGTGGCGTTGCCGTCATCAAGGTCGGCGCTGCTACCGAGTCCGAGCTCAAGGAGATCAAGCACCGCGTCGAGGACGCCCTGCAGGCTACCCGCGCTGCTGTCGAGGAGGGCATTGTCGCCGGTGGCGGCGTCGCCTTCATGGACGCTGCGCCTGCGCTCGATGCTGTCGAGATCGACGACCCCGAGGAGAAGATCGGCGTCGACATCGTCAAGAAGGCTCTGACCGCTCCGGTCGCCACCATCGCCAAGAACGCTGGTTTTGAGGGCGCTGTCGTGGTCGACAAGGTTGCCGAGCTGCCCGCCGGCCAGGGTCTCAACTCTGCCAACGGCGAGTGGGGCGACATGATCGAGATGGGCGTCCTCGACCCCGTCAAGGTCAGCCGCGTCACCCTGCAGAACGCTGCTTCTGTCGCCAGCCTGATCCTCATCACCGAGGCCACCGTCTCCGATGTGCCTAAGAACACTCAGCTTGAGGACGCTATCGCTGCTGCTACCGCTGGTCAGCAGGGCGGCGGTATGTACTAAGGCCGACAAGGTCTAGAACTCCCACCGGGAATCCGGGGGCGGGACGGGGACTTCTCTCCGGAACGTCCTCGGACATGCAAAGAGGCTCCGCATCGCGCTTCGCGCTGCGGAGCCTCTTTGCGTCCTGCGGAATGTTCCGGAGAGAAACCCCCGTCACGCCCCCGGATCCCCTGCG
>USMH01000136.1 GCA_900555745.1 uncultured Collinsella sp. | reverse complement strand
CCGCCAGATGATGCACTTTGTGGACAAGAACAACCCCGAGAACATCATCGACGCCGCGATAAAGCGCCAGAAGGACCGCGCGAGCGGCCAGACCTCGTTCTTCGACATGTTTGGTGATGTTGAGGGCTCGGGCTTCGAGGTCAGCGTGCCCGATCCGGATGGCCAGGAGTGGGACCGCCACCTCAAGCTGAGCCAGGAGAAGGAGGTTCTGGGCATCTATGTCTCGGACCACCCGCTGCGCCCGTTTGAGTATGCGCTCAGCAAAGCGCGCGACTTCTCGTTCTCGCAGATCGATACCGGCTACGAAGTTCAGAATCCTACGGGCGGCACCATCAACCAGGAGATTCCCGAGGGCAAGGCGCTGTGGTGGGCCGGCATGGTCTCGAGCGTGTCCAAGCGCGTGACCAAAAACGGCGACCCCATGGGCATCGTGCAGCTCGAGGACATGGAAGGCGAGGCCACCGTCGTGGTGTTCCCTAAGACCTACAAGGAGGCCGAGGGGTACCTGTACGGCGAGGTCGATCCCGAGACCGGCGCGCAGCTGTCCGATGCGTTTGTTCGTATTAAGGGCAAGCTCGAGCGCTCGGACCGCGGCGACCAGATCATCGCGCAGGAGATCGTGCCGCTGGAGCTCAACGAGGAGAACAACAAGCCCAAGGTGTTTGAGGTTATGGTGCCCAACAGCCGCTTTAGTCAGGGCAATATGGCGCGTCTTGCCACGGTGCTTACCGCCAACCCGGGCGGCGACCGCGTGGAGATCTTTATCGAGCAGGTGGACGGGCGCGTGCTGCGTGCCGAGGTGCCGGCCAAGGTCAACGCACGCTCGATTCCGCTGTTGGCAGAGGCAAAGGCCATCGTCGGCAACCAAGGCCGCGTGACGGTTATCTAAAATGATTTTGCCTGGGTAGCTAATTTGGGACGGGGCTATTTTAGCTACCCTTTGGCTGACGGCGAATGAGTCGGGGTTGGAATACATCTCAACCGACGTATGGGGGTAGCTAAAATAGCCCCGTCCCAAATTAGCTACCCTGCGTGGATTGGAGGAAGTGATGGCACAGGGGACGTTTGTGCAGGCGCTCCGGAAAGAGGCGGCGCTGAGCGGCACCTTTATGAAGGGGCGTTCGCTCATGCTCAACGGCGCCGTGCTGTCGATTGAGGACGGCGGCTCGCGCTTCTCCAAAAACGTGACGGTTGAGGGTGCAGTGCGCGGCTCGCGCGGCGACCTGTACAAGACGCACGTGGCGCTCGACATGGACGAGCACGAGGTGATCGACTACGACTGCGATTGCCCCGCTGCCTATCGCTACCCCGGTATGTGCAAGCACGCCATCGCCACGGCGCTGGCGTACCTGGACGCCAGCGGCATTGAGCCCGTCGAGGGGCTGCGCACACCGGTTCGCACGTTTACGGCGCAGCCGAAACAGCCCGTGCGCACCGCGCCCAAAGCGCCGGCGGTCAACCCTAACTTTCCCTTCCCGGCGCCAGTTCCCACGAGCCCGAGCCTCATGAAGGCGCTCTCCGATCTTTCGGACGCGCGCATGGATGAGTTGGCGGGCATGCGCCGCAAGCTCGCCGGCACTGTCGACCCCGATGCCCCCAAGGCGGTGTTGGAGCCCTCGCTGGTACCGTACTACAATCCGCTGTTTGCCGACCGCTTTAGCTGGGCGCTCGAGCTTCGCATCCGCTGCGGCTCGGTGTCCTACGTGGTCAAGGACATCGACGGCATGGCCGCCGCCTACGTGCGCGGCGGCACGTTCTCGTACGGCAAGAAGCTCACATTCCTCCATACGCCCGAGGCCTTTGACGAGGTTTCGGTGCGTCTGCTCGACCTTGTTGTGGCAACGGTTGTGTATCTGAGCGACATCACGAGTTCGCGTTCGGCGTCGTACGATTTTGCACGCAGCGGCTTTGTCGCCGAGCGCCAGCTGCCGCTGTCCGAGCATGACATCGTATACATGCTGGACTTGCTGCGTGGCCGGACCATTTCCTTTGAGCCCGCCTGGTCGCGGGGAACGACGACGCATCGTTCCTACGAGGTTGCGGTTGAGCTGTCGCCGGTGGGGGAGGACGAGGCCTCGGCGAAACAACCGCCGCTCCTTGCCGCCAGGATCGCGCCGGCGGCCGGTGGCAGCTACGACCTGCGCCTGCCCGCCGATATGTACTGCTTTGCCTCGGGCGACGTTGCCTATCTGGTCGACACGCACCGCGCGCGCCGCGCCGATGCGGCGTTTGCCCAGCATGCCGCACTGTTTCTGTCGCGTCTGCTGCCCTGTCGCACGCCGGTCCATATCGCCGCCGAGCAGGTGGGCGAATTCTGCCGCATGGCACTGCCAGTGCTGCGCGAATACACCGACCTCACCGCTCCCGCCCTGCTCGACACCGTGGCGCCCGAGCCGAGCTTTGCCATGGCAATCGGTGTCGACGACGGGCTTGTGACCTGCAAGATTACAGTTGCCTACGGTGATTGGTCGGCAGATCTCTTTAGCCTGGGCGCTCCGGGCAGCCCCTTCGAAGAGCAGCGCCCTGGTGTGCCGCCGCGCGACGAGATAGCAGAGTTTCGCGTTATGGATACGGCGGCCCTGTATTTCGACTTTTACGAGGGCGGCCTGGCGTTTGAGGAGCGCGACGACGAGAGCCTGTTCCACTTGCTGACCGAGGGCCTGTCTGCCCTGTCCGAGCTGGGCGAGGTCATGCTCAGCGACCGCCTACGCCAGATCTCGGTGCGCCCTGCGCCCAAGCTTTCGGTGCGCGCGACCGTCAAGAGCAACCTGCTCGATGTCGAACTGGGCGCGAGCGGGCTTTCGGCGGCAGATCTTGCCATCTATCTCGATTCCTATAAGCGCCACCAGACGTTTGCGCGCCTGACGTCCGGCGACATCGTGCGCCTGGACGAGGGTGCCCGCGCCGCGTTTGGTCTTGCCGAGGACCTGGGCGTCGATGCCGTCGATCTGCTCGACGGCGTGTCGCTTCCCGCGTCGAGTACCCTGTTTGTCGACAGCATGCTTGCGCGCACGCCCGAGCTCGAGGCCGATCGCGACGCCGCGTTCCGCCGTACCGTCGAGCGCCTGGACACGCTCGGCAAGATGGATTTTACGGTGCCAGTCTCGCTCAAGGCCACACTGCGCGGCTATCAGGTCGACGGCTACCAGTGGCTCGGCTCGCTCGAGCACCTGGGCCTTGGCGGTATCTTGGCCGACGATATGGGCCTAGGCAAAACGCTGCAGATGATCGCACATATCCTGGCGCGCGTGGAGGCGGGGGACGCCAAGCCCACGCTCGTGGTATGTCCTGCGTCGCTTGTGTATAACTGGACCGCCGAGCTGGAGCGCTTTGCGCCTTCGCTCGACGTATGCGCCATTGTGGGTGCCAAGGCGCAGCGCCGCATGCAGATAGCCGGCGCCGACGAGCATAACGTGGTCGTGACATCGTATGACCTCATGCGCCGCGATATCGACGAGTATGCCGAGCAGGACTTTGCCCGCGTTGTGCTCGACGAGGCCCAGTACATTAAAAACCCGCTCACGCAGGTAGCGCGCGCCGCCAAGCGCCTGCCTGCCGGCGTGCGCTTTGCCTTGACGGGCACGCCCATCGAAAACCGCTTGTCCGAGCTCTGGAGCATCTTCGACTTTTTGATGCCGGGCCTTTTGGGGACGCGCGAGTCGTTTGCCAAGCGCTTTGAGAGCCCCGTCGAGCACGCCGAGGGCGATAGCGCCGCTCGCCTGCAGGCGCTCGTGTCGCCGTTTGTGCTGCGCCGTGTTAAGGAAGACGTGGTTGCCGACCTGCCCGAGAAGATCGAGGACACCGTCATGGCGCAGCTCACCGGCGAGCAGCGCAAGCTCTACCTGGCAAACCAGGACCGCATCGCCCAGCAGG
>USMH01000135.1 GCA_900555745.1 uncultured Collinsella sp. | reverse complement strand
CGCCCACACACCGCCGTATGGACGCGAACTACACATTCTAGCAGCGCACGGGGTAAATTTACCAGCCCGTGCGCCATCAGCGCGGGAATACCGTCAACGTCGCACAGAATAGCAGGCGTGGGACGCTATTCCGCATCGACCACGCGGAGCAGATATGCCACGCGCGTTGCGGCCGTGCACTTAAAACGCTCGTCCGCGCGAACTCCGGCGACCCACACCACGGCACCCCCCGGCGCCGTCCTCACCATGGGCACGCCGGCGCGCTCGGAAACGGGAATGCGAGCCTCACCTAGCAAATCGGATACTTTCTTGCTTCGGCCACTCATCCCTAACGGGCACATCACGTCTCCCGGCGCGGGACCGTCCACCCACAGGCGCGCCAATCGCGCCTCGGCAGGGATCTCGCCACGCGAGCCCGCCAGGATCCGCTCACTATCGCTGTCGGCAAAACCCAGGGCAGCCGCGTCTACCAAAGCTGTCACTTCCCCGGCAGCCGCAAGCTCACGGGCGCGGCGCACGATATCGAATCCCGGCTCAACAGCCATCGGTTCTGTGACCAGCATACGCCCCCCGCCCAACGGCAAACGACCGGGTACGGTAACCCAGTCCGCGACCAGGCCCTCGCGAGCCGCCGGCGCCTTAAACGCCAGCATGCCAAACTCAATGCGTGCGTCAATCCCCGCCGGAAGCGTGACCGAGCCGGTGCCCTCGGCAACGCAGGAAAGGACTCGCTCCACATGTCGCATCTCGGGACGAGCGTCCGGATCGATGCGCTTAATCGCCAGTCGCACGATGCGCCGCGCGATTACCACCTCGGCCGCAGCCAGGCGCCTGGCATCGAGCACCAGCGCACCCGCTGCCTCTTTGCGCAAACAGCTTCGAAACGCCTGTGCCGAAAGTTGAGACAAAAACGCGTCCTCATCGCCTAAGATCTCGCAGGCGGCGCCAATCGTCTTGCAGACGCTCGCGTTGCGCTGCGCCACCACCGGCATTACTCGATGGCGCACGTAGTTTCGCAGATACGAGATGTCCTCATTGCTCTCGTCTTCACGCCACGGCTGACCATGTACCTGCAGATAGCCCACCAGCTCGCCATGAGTTAGGTCGAGCAAGGGACGCACCACGATATTCCTCCGGCGAGGAATGCTCGATAGGCCAGCGGGCCCCGAACCCTTAATCGCGTTCATCAAAAACGTTTCCGCGCGATCCGAAGACGTGTGCGCGGTGCAGATACGAGCCGCCGTTCGCGGTGCCCCCGTCTGGGCGCAGAGCTCGCGAACATACCTCCGCGCCGCGGCATAGCGCACCTCGCGGGCCGCGGCCTCAATATTGCCCGACTCCCCATCAAAATAAGCGTGCTCCACACACAGCGGTAAACCATATTGCGCGCAGAGCTCACGCACAAAGGCCTCGTCGCCATCGGACGCCTTGCCGCGCAGATGATGGTTTACATGCAGCACATGCAGGCGCTCGCGAGCAATGGGGGCGACACCGCGTCCGTCTTGGATATCCAGCTTTGATGTGCACGCCATAAGAAGCAGTGCCGTCGAGTCCGCGCCGCCTGATACCATGAGCACGACAGGAGCAGCCTGCTGCCTCGTCCGGGTCTCATCGACTGCCCCGGGCACGGCATGGTGTCCATAATGCTGAGATACCGTAGGCATTTGCTTCCTCCTCTATTCGTCCGCACCCATTGTATCCTTTGGAATCTTATGTCTCGTCTGCACCTTCATATCCTCGGCAGTGGCTCTAAAGGCAACTGCGCACTCTTCGAGGGCCCGCAGGGGCTCATTATGGTCGATGACGGACTGTCTCGCCGCGAGACATTAAAGCGCATGGCAGAACTGGGACTCTCGGCAGACAACGTCTCGGCTCTTCTCATTACTCATGAGCATAGCGATCACATCAAGGGTCTCGATGTCTGGTGCAAGCACTGGCACGGTCCCCTCTTTGCCAGCAGGGGCACACTTTCGAGCAAAGAAAATCTTTCGCATCTGCCTGTCGAGGAATTCGATCCCGGCGACGCCCTATCCATTGCCGGCATCCACGTGCAAACCTACTCAACATCACACGATGTCATAAATCCAATCGGCTTTCGATTCGACGCCCTCGATGATTCCATCGGCTTTGCTACCGACACCGGAGAGCTATCGAGCCAAGCCATGAACACCCTCAAAGATTGTCGAGTCCTCGCGCTCGAAAGCAACCACGATGTGACCATGCTGCGCGAGGGAGAATATCCCCGCTTTCTTCAGGAGCGCATCCTGTCTGCAAGGGGACACCTCTCCAACGGCCAAGCCGCCGAAGCCGCGCGCGAACTTGTTACCGATCGCACCGAACAGCTCATTGCCATGCATATCAGCCAAGACAACAATCGTCCGAGCCTTACCGTCAAAAGCTATGCCAAAGCTCTAGCCGCAACCCTGGATGACGAGCTCGGCAGCTCCGCCACCCTTCTCCAAGGATCGCGAAAGCTCTCGATACGCCCCGCAAGCCAGCATCGGCCAGCAACCATTCAATAGAGTGTCCTAGACAGCAAAAGGGGCCGAGAATCGCTTCCCAGCCCCTTTTGCTGTCTTTTAATAGCGCAGAACACCAACGAATTTAGTCGATGGAGATCTTCGTAACGTTCTTCTTCTCGACGATCTTGGGAACCGTAACGGTCAGGATGCCGTCAGCGTACTTAGCCGAGAGGCCCTCGCTCGAAGCGTCCTTTAAATACACGCCACGCGTCGCGCTGTACGAGCTGAACTCCTTCTGCAGGAAGTTCTTGCCCTCGTTCTCCTCGTCTTCCTCGACATTCACGCTAATGGACAGACGGCCCTCGTTAAGCTCGACATCGATATCGTCCTTGGCGACGCCGGTCAGATAAGCCTTGACCTCATAGCCGTCGCCCTTATCCTCAACGTCAACGGGAAACGCCTTGGAAGCAATCGAGTTGTTTGCAAGGTCGGTCATATCATCAAACAGATCGAACAACGAGCTAGCAGAAGGACGAACGCCAAAAACCGAACGATAAGGAACCATGCTTGCCATGTTTACCACTCCTTTTAGGACTGCCGAGCCATCTTCTAGGTGACTGGGACTTCTTTTGACGCTCTTATATATGCCCACACAGTGCTTATATATACATCGACTATAAAGTTTTTTGAGTCCAGTACTATAAGCATATCTAAGTGTGTATGACTCAGGTTTTAATAAGGTTAAGGTTCTTTGAACCAGAGCTTAAATAACAAGTATGTTCGCAGCTACAAATAACAGGGGGCTTACAATGAGCGCGTACACGTTGTTGGTAACGAGCTAAAGGGCATCATGGACGACCAAAACCAGAACAATATGTTTATGCCGACGCAGGGCGAAGATACTTCTACGCAGCCGCCACGGTTCCATCGCCCCCACATCTCGCAAGAGCCCATTAATGATCCGGAGCCCGAATATGTGACGAGAAATCGATATCAAACGCTCGAGGATGCCCAAACGGGACGTAAACATATGGGCGTCGCCTCGGGAGACCCTGTATATCTGAAAGACGCACCATTATCTAAAAACAGCACAGCTAGTGAGGAGCCACTGAAAGCATCCGCCGTTCATCAACAAAGAGGTCCACGACCCAAGCAAACCTTGACGCATTCGGCTCGCTATCTCGAAACGCCAAAACAGGGAAAATCAATCTTCGTTTCATCAAGTAAACGACGCAAGCAGCATCGACTGACAATCCTGCTTTTGATCATTGTGGCCATAGCAGTTGCCCTTGTTATTCGATTTATCTTCTTTAAATAAGGGCTCAATACCAAAAACGATAAGATCGTCTCGTGTAATTGAGTCATTTACGCCCCGTAAACGCAAAAAAAGGGGGAGGCCGCGAGGCCTCCCCCTTCTCAGTTCAAGCGTACGGCTCGGT
>USMH01000134.1 GCA_900555745.1 uncultured Collinsella sp. | reverse complement strand
TGAAGCAGGCACCAATAAAGATTACGCCAAGACCTACACCTACACGGTGAAGGAGGTCGCGCCTGCCACCGGTGCCATCGATAAGCTCCGCTACTCCAAGGCCGAGTACCAGGTTGCCGTCACGGTGAAGGCCGTCATGAATGAGACCACTGGCAAGTACACCGGTCTTACCACCTCTACCACCGTTACGCAGATGAAGGACGACATGGGCAACACCCTTGGCAAGAACGGGCAGGGCGTCGCGGTTCAAACCTCCGCCGGTGCGGACCCAACCATCATTCCCGTCTCCACCTTCACCAACACCTACTCCACCACTCTGCCTCTTTCCGGTATGTCGGGCGTCACTTCAACATACCTTGCCGGCGCGGCGGTGCTTTGCGCTGCTGCGGCCTGGATGCACATTCGTCGCAAGGCGAATGCGAAGGGAGGTAAGCGTTGTGAATAAGAAAGTTTGCTCCTTCCCGATCTTGTTTGCGCTGCTTGCCCTCTTGATTGGCACCTGCGCGGTTGTGTTCCCCGCATCCGCGCAGGCCGCGCCGACCTCGAACGGTTCCATCACGGTGAGCGGCACCGTTGCGAGCAGCTATGACGCCTACCAGATCTTTAGCGCCCACGTCGTCGACGGCGACAGCGACGCCAAGATCGCCACCGACCTCGCCTGGCCAAGCGCCGCCGTGCGCGACGCCGCACTGCCCGTGCTGCATAGCGCCGGCATGCCCAATTCCCAGACCACCGCGCAGGAAGCTGCCGAGTGGCTCAACACCGATTCCCACCTTACGAGCGTGCTGAGCGCACAGCTCGCTCGTTCCCTCCAGAGCTCTGGCGCCGAGCCCGTGGTCCTCAACGCGGGCACGACGGCCGAGCTGCCCTGTGGCTACTGGCTCATCGTCGCCGCCGACGACGCCATCGCCCAGGGCGAGGCCGGCACCGCGCCGATCATGGCTCTGGTCGGCGGCAGCGCCGTCACCGTCAAGCCCAAGGCCGCGACGCCCAAGGTCGCCAAGCACGTACTGGAGGACAGCACCGCCGCCTGGCAGAAGGCCGCCGACGCCACGGTCGCCGACGACCTGTACTGGCGCCTCTCGGCCACGGTCCCGGCGGGTCTTACCGCCTACGACACCTATACGGTGCGGTTCGTCGACACCATGAGCGCGGGGCTCGACCCCTCCAGGGTGGCCGCGAGCATGCGCGTGTACGCGGCGGCGGGCGCGGACGGCGGCTTTGACGCCGTCCCGACCGGCAAGGACGGCCGCGCCGGCACCGAGCCCGCGAAGGGCTGGACCGACATCACGGCCCAGTGCGGGGTCTCGGTCGACGGTAAGACCTTCACCGTGCGCACCGGCGACCTGATCGCCGCGCTCGGCGGGGCCGACGCCTTTACCGCGGGCGCCCGCGTGGTCGCCGTGTACAACGCGCCGCTCAACAGCGCGTGCAACCACGGTATCGCGAAGGGCAACCCCAACGAAGTCTACCTGCGCTACCCGCGCTCTCCCTTTGCCGACCAGTCCGGCGATGCCGGCTTTACCCACACGCCGAGCGACGATGCGTGCGCCTACACCTGGGATCTCGCGCTCACCAAGCGCGGCAGCGACGGCGACAAGCCGCTTGCCGGGGCGGTCCTGAGTATCGCCGACGACCGCGGTCGCACGCTAGCGGCCGACGGCGCGTGGGATGCAGAGGGCAAGGCTACCGTCACCACGGGCGAGGACGGCCGCGTGACCGTCTCGGGCGTGGACTCGGGCAAGCTGGAGGTCCGCGAGCTCAAGGCGCCCAAGGGCTACACCGCCTTTGAGGGCACGCGCTCCGTGACGGTCAAGGCCGAGGGCCTGGACGTCGATCAGGTGGCCGCCGCCAAGCCCAAGCTCACCATCACGGCCGAGTCGCCCCTGCGCGCCGACAGCGCGGACGGGTCGACGGGTAGCCTGGAGGCGTCGCTCATCAACACGCCCACCGGCACACCCCCTAGCATTACCACCGGAGGCTTTATGCCCTCGACTGGCGATATGGCAATGTACGCCGCGGCCGTCGCAGCGGTCGCCGGAGCCGCGCTCATCGTGGTCGCGCTCCTGGTCAAGCGGGGAGGTGGCAGCCATAAAGAGTAGCTGGCAGCCCCGCAGAGAGCGGGGCGAGACGTAGCGAAGCAGATGCTAAGACACAGACAGACAAATTTAGATCAAATGGAATTCGAGCAGAAAGCAGAGGAAAAGAAGATGAGCATGAGCAAGAACATCGCACGCCTGGCAGTAACCGCCGGCCTCACAGCAGCGCTGAGCTTCGGCGGCGTCATGGCCCCGGTCACGATGGCGTTTGCGGCGGATGGCGACAATACGATCACCATCGGTCAGGTCGATAAAAACGCAACCACCAAGTTCAAGGCGTACCAGATCTTCAAGGCCGATGTCGTGGATGAGTCCGGCAAGCCGGACAAGGTCGTTTCAAATGTTAAGTGGGCCGTTGATGATGCGGCTCAGACTGCCATCATCGAAGCTATTAATAGGCGTTATCCGAAGGCGCTTAAGTCTGATGCAAAAGCACCGGACGTCGCCGACTGGCTGACCACGAACGTGAAGGACACCACTAAGGAGACGCGAGTCGATAAGGATAGTGTCCTCAATGATATTGCCAAGGTGGTCAAAAACAAAGTTCAGCCGACGGGCGATTCGTTTGAAGCGGGCTCTACCTTTGAGCCCAAGAATGCTGCTGACAACACGCCCAACACGGGCTACTATCTTTTCTTGACCGATGACGCTGGTATCGGCCAAATGACTGAGAACAAGAAGAACACCGGTACTTCCCCAATTTTCGCTGTCGTGGGCGGCAGTGCTGTTGAGGTTACCGAGAAGACCAGTATTCCTACGGTCGAGAAGAAGGTCAAAGACGACAAGCTCGATAGCGATTGGAAAGACAAGGCAGATTCCCAGATGGGTCAGGATGTCTATTACCAGCTGACGGGCACCGTTGCCGACAACATCGCCACGTTTGACACCTACTATTATGAGTTTAACGACGTGCTCTCTGACGGCCTTACGGCAAACGTGGGCACCATTGAAGTTAAAATCGGCGATAAGATCCTTTCGCGTAACTCGACTGAGGGCGACAAGACTGGTTACGATGTTTCGACTGATGATGCAACTAACACGTTGACCGTAAAGTTTACCGACCTCAAAACTGCTGCGAACGAGGCCGGCGCGACGCTCGACGGCCGCTCTAATGTCGTCGTCACTTATACTGCCAAGCTCGACCAGGAGAAGGCCGATAAGGTTACTGTTGGCGGCGAGGGCAATTCCAACAGTGTCAAGCTCATCTACTCCAACAATCCCATGAGCGATGGCAAGGGCGAGTCCGTGCTCGATACCGTCCGTGACTATACCTATGCGCTCAAGCTGGTCAAGGAGGACGCTGCCGACGAGAGCACTAAGCTTGACGGCGTGAAGTTTACCATCCAGGCTACGAATCCCGACGAAAACGCGCAGGGTGCTGCTGCCGGTGCCAAGTATGTTCAGGGGGACGGCACCCTCTCCGAAAACGAGTATGAGTTCGAAACTAAGAATGGCGGCGTAATCGAGGTCAAGGGTCTCGATGCTGGTACCTATACCGTCAAGGAGACCCACACCCTCGGCGGCTACAACACGCTGCCCGACTTCACCTTTAAGATCTCGACTGCTGAGGGCGATCTTGCTAAGCCTGAGGGCGAGAGCAGCAACACGCTCACCGTTAGCGTGACCAAGGATACTTCTTCGCTTGTGAAAGAGGCAACTGTGAACGGTGGTGTGGTTAACCTTACTGTCCAGAACAAGAAGGGCTCCGGCCTCCCGCTCACCGGTCTCAACGGTGTGACCTTCACTTGGATTGCTGGTGGCGCGGTGCTGTGCATCGGCGTGGCGCACCTCATCCGCAGCCGTAAGC
>USMH01000133.1 GCA_900555745.1 uncultured Collinsella sp. | reverse complement strand
TGCGATGGCGTTGAGCCCGCTGTCCAAAACTGAGTACGCGCTGGCGGCGCCCGCGTTTTGCGGTGGCTACCAGGGCGATTATGCGCCCTTTGGCGACGTGTACCTGTCGACGCTCGAGTTTGTGGCGCGCGTACGCAACCGTACGTCCGCCGTGGTGCCGCAGGAGCTCGTGACGCTCAACGCGGTGGAGGATTGCATGGAGCGCGTGCTGGCACAGGCGCTTTCGACGCTTGACGGTCCGGTCGACATGCTCGACCGCGCGGCGCAGCTGCTCGGTGGGCTCGAGCCGGGCGAGGTCGATGGCACGCTCGAGGCGCACGTGGACCGTAACCGACCCTTTGACGACATCCCCATGGCCGCTGGCAAGCCCGAGGCTTGCTCGCTGCTGCTGATGCTTGTGCGTCAGGGCGAGGCCGCCCGCCGCATGCTGCCGACGGCGCCGATCGTCTCGGCCCGTTCGTTTGTCGAGCGCGCCTGGCCGTACATGCTCGCGTGGTCCGACCTGGGGCTGAGCGGCAAGGAACGCATGACGGTCGATGCGCTGGCGCGCGCCGAGGTGAACCGCTTTGCCGACGAGGATACAAGCGAGCGCATGCGTGGCGAGATGATGGGCATACTGGGTGACCTGTTGGGTATTTCGCCCGAGCAGATGGAGGAGCTGCGCTCCGAGGACGGCCAGCGTCGCTTGCATGAGGGCATGAAGAAGTTTGAGGGCGAGGTCCAGGACGCCATCGAAAAGATGATGGGCGGCCAGGGTGGCCCGCAGGGTGGGCCCCAGGGCACGCCGATGCCGCAACCGCCGATGGATCCGAGACAGTTCCCGTTCTTTAGCCAAAACTAACTATGGGATGGGATTCGCTCCCAACCCCGATACTTCAACTAAGCACCTCGGCCCTGTTGTGTTATTCTAGAACAGACGTTCGTGAATAGTGCGCGGGGCCTTGCCTTGTGCTTGGCAAAAGACGAGGGGAGGCTGGCTTGGTTATCTTGGGTATCGACCCCGGTTTGGCCCATACGGGTTGGGGGATTATCGAGGAGCGGCGCGGCGAGGTTCGCTGCCGTGCCTACGGTTGTATTGAGACCAGTGCCGGAAGCCCGCTCGCGGTGCGCCTGTCTCATATCGCTCGCGACCTCAAAGGCGCCGTGGAGCGGTATCGACCCGATACCGCTGCTATCGAGAGCATTTACTTTGGCGCCAACGTTCGCTCGGCCATTCCTACGGCGCATGCCCGCGGTGCTGCACTCGTGGCGCTTTCGGAATGCGCGCTCGAGATTGGCGAGTACACGCCTATGCAGATTAAGCAGGCTGTTGTGGGTACCGGCGCCGCGGACAAACGGCAGGTCGCGTATATGGTTCGTACGCTCACGCAGCTCGATCACGACCCGCATCCCGACCATGCCGCCGATGCCCTGGCCTGCGCCATCTGCCACGTTAACCTTAGCCGCACCCGGGCGCTTACCGGTGGCGAGTTCTATCAACAGAGAGGAACCGGATACTGATGATCTCCCAGCTCCATGGAACGCTTGTCGAGGCCACGATGAGCTCGGCCGTTGTCGATGTATCGGGCGTGGGCTTTGAGCTCGGCATCTCGGGCAGCACTGCCGCCACGTTGCCAACGCCCGGCGGCGAGGTGCGCCTCTATACCCGTATGCAGGTGCGCGAGGACGCCATGACGCTCTTTGGCTTTGCCTCTAAAGACGAGCGCACGATGTTTGACCGGCTCGTGTCCGTGTCGGGCGTTGGCCCGCGCCTGGCACTTGCCGTGCTCTCCACCTATACCGTGGGCCAGCTGTATTCCCTGGTAATGGCCGAGGATGACAAAGGCATGGCCAAGGTTCCCGGTGTGGGCAAAAAGACTGCGCAGCGTCTGATCCTGGAGCTCAAGAGCACCTTTGCCAAGGACAAGGGCTTTGTGCCGGTCGATGTGATTCCCGGCCAGGTTGAGATGCCTGTTCCTGCCGCCGCGCCTTCGGCGATCGATGACGCCCGTGCGGCGCTCCTTTCCATGGGCTTTAGCCCGCAGGAGACCGATGTTGCCCTGAGCGGGTATGATGGGCAGAATATGCGTGTCGAGGATCTGCTCGGCGCGGCGCTTAAGCGACTCGGAATGGATGCGTGATGTGGGAAGCCGATGACTCTCAGGACCTGTGGGCGACGCCCGGCAACTCGCCGGCGGCATCCATGGCGCATGGCGAGCGCATGGTGGGCTCGGAGCTGACGCCCGAGGACCTCGATGTCGACCGTACCCTGCGTCCCCAGCGCTTGGATGACTACTGCGGCCAGGAGCATATCAAGCAGAGCCTTCGCGTGCTCATCGAGGCGGCTCAAAGCCGCGGCGAGACGCTCGACCACGTGATCTTCTCGGGCCCTCCGGGCCTGGGCAAGACCACGCTGGCCACCGTTATCGCCAACGAGCTGGGCGCTCAGATCAAGACCACGAGTGGCCCTGCCATCGCGCGCACCGGCGACCTGGCTGCCATCCTGACTAACTTGCAGCCGGGTGACGTGCTGTTTATTGACGAGATTCACCGTCTGAACCGTTCGGTCGAGGAAGTTCTGTATCCCGCGATGGAGGACTTTGCGCTCGATATCGTGATCGGCAAGGGTCCGGCTGCGCGCTCGATTCGCCTGGATATCCCCAAGTTCACGCTGGTGGCGGCAACGACTCGCTCGGGTATGTTGACCGGCCCGCTACGCGACCGTTTCGGCATTTCGTATCGCCTGGATTACTACACCGTTGAGGAACTCGCCCAGATTGTGACGCGCTCGGCGACCATCCTGGGTGTGACGATCGACCATTCCAGCGCGCTCGAGATCGGCTCGCGCTCGCGCGGTACGCCGCGTCTTGCCAACCGTCTGCTCAAGCGTGTGCGCGACTACGCGCAGGTGCGCGGCAACGGTCCCATCGAGCTCGATATCTGCCGACAGGCGCTCGAGTTTTTCGAGATCGACGAGCTCGGCCTGGACTGGATGGATATTCGCATCTTGGAGACACTCGCCAAGACGTTCTCCGGCCGTGCCGTGGGCCTGACGACGCTTGCCAGCGCGGTGGGCGAGGACCCGGGAACGCTCGAGGATGTCTATGAGCCTTATCTGCTGCAGTGCGGATTGATGATTCGCACACCGCAGGGTCGCCAGGCAACGCTTCGCACATTCGAGCATTTGGGAATTGAGCCGACCGTTTAGAACGGGTTTGTAGGCTATCGCTGGGCATCGGGTAAACATATCGCCGCTTGTCGGTTGCGGGCGTTTTACTCTTGCGCGCGCGTGCTATGCTGGACTGGTCTTTTTCTCATCCGGTAACGAAAGGACCGCCCATGCCTACTGACATCGAAATCGCACGTTCTGTTACGCCGCTGCCTATTACCGAGGTGGCCAAGAACGCCGGCGTCGACGTTAAGCATCTGATTCCGTACGGCTTTGACAAGGCAAAGGTCGACTATTCCCTGCTCAACGAGCCGACCGACCACCAGGCCAAGCTTGTCCTCGTGACCGCTATCAATCCCACGCCCGCAGGCGAGGGAAAGACCACCACGACCATCGGCCTGGCCGACGGTCTGCGTCGTCGCGGCGTCAAGAGCGCCGTGGCCCTGCGCGAGCCTTCGCTCGGCCCCGTCTTTGGCGTCAAGGGTGGCGCTGCCGGTGGCGGCTGGGCGCAGGTCATCCCCATGGAGGACATCAACCTGCACTTTACCGGTGACTTCCATGCTATTGGTGCCGCCAACAACCTGCTGGCTGCCATGCTCGACAACCATATTCAGCAGGGCAACCAGCTCGGTATCGATGTTAAGCGCATCACCTGGAAGCGCGTTGTCGATATGAACGACCGTCAGCTGCGCCATGTCATCGACGGTATTGGCGGCAAGGCCCAGGGCGTGCCGCGCGAGGATGGCTTCGACATCACTGTTG
>USMH01000132.1 GCA_900555745.1 uncultured Collinsella sp. | reverse complement strand
GCTTTTATGCCAGTTTGCTTGCGCGCTGCGTATAATACATCTAGTACGTGTTGTCATACCGCTCGCTTTATGAGCGACTAAGGACCCTAATATGCCCGATTCCCGCACACTCTGGACCGCCGTCGTTATCATCTGCATCGCCGTGTCGGTGTTCTTTAGCGTCAAAAAACGCACCACGTTTAAACGCCTGCAGCAATTGATGGCCGCCAAGCAGTGGGACGAGTTCGATCGTTTGCTCGACGGCAAACTCACCAGCATGCTGTACCCGCGCTACAACCGCGACTACCTGCGTCTGAACTCCTATCTGCTGCGCGAGGACCACGAGCGCGCCAGCGAGATGTTCGACCTGCTGCTGGGTCTCAACCTCCCCAAGATGCAGCGCGTCGACCTGGTGATTAAGGCCTTTAACTACTACGTTGGCCAGGAGGACCGCAAAAAGTCCAAAGAACTGTTGCACGAGATCAAGGGCTTTGAGGGCGGTCAAGCCGAGGCGGTTGCACACGAGTGTCAGCTGATGTACGACACGATGATCCTCAAGCGCCACAACGACATTCCCGAGCTGGAGCGCATGCTCGAGGGTGTCGGCGACGACCCGGTCAAGCGCTGCCGCTTGGAGTACCTGCTGGCCCTGCAGTACCAGAACAAGGGCGACGAGGCAAAGTTCCAAGAGTTCCTGGAGAAGTCGGGCCAACACTCGATGGCCGTCAACGCGTAACGGACGGCTTGTGCTAGACTTCTAGTCTCACGGGGGCGTGGCGGAATTGGCATACGCAGGAGACTTAAAATCTCTCGCCGCAAGGATTGTGGGTTCGAGTCCCACCGCCCCTACCATATGGAGCTTTCGAGCCCGTGTCCCCAAGGGATGCGGGCTCGTTTCTTTTACACGCCGGCGGGGCTCTAAGTTGCGGTGGAATAGTTCCTGTTTTGGTAGTTTACCAGCCCATTTAGGAACTATTCCACCGCAACTTAGGTTGGTGTTCCCACATTTTCCGATGGAAAAACGTGGTTGTCTCCCACATTTTCCGATGGAAAAACGTGGTTGTCTCCCACATTTTCCGATGGAAACTCCCAAATGGCCTTATACTAGCCGAGAGGGTTGGGAGGCAGTATGCAGCGACAGCTTATGAGTGAACTTATCGCTTGGAAATCAAGGGCGAATCGCAAACCTCTCTTGCTTAAGGGAGCCCGCCAGACAGGAAAGACTTGGCTTCTTAACGAATTCGCAAGCCAGCAGTATCGAAACGTCATTCGTTTTGACTTTATGCTCGAGCCGAGCACACGCTCGCTGTTCGATGGGAACCTCGACCCCAAGCGCATCATCTCCCAGATAGAACTCCTACGTGGCCAAACCGTAACGCCGGAAGACACGCTCATCATCTTCGACGAGATCCAAGAGGCGCCACGCGGGATCACCTCGCTCAAGTACTTCAACGAGCTTGCACCCGAATACCACATCGTAGCAGCCGGTTCCTATATGGGCCTCGCGCTCCGACGCGAAAACGAGTCATTTCCCGTCGGCAAAATCGACCAGCTCACCATGCGTCCCATGGGGTTTGCTGAGTTCGTTCGTGCCGTCGACGGCAACCCGCTCGCCGACGCCATCCTTGCCGCAGACATGAACCTTCTAGCAAACGTTACCGAAAAGCTCGAGCACTTGCTCAAGGAATACCTTGTTGTCGGCGGTATGCCCGAAGTTGTCTCCACTTTCGCCGAGACACGCGACTTCATCGAAGCCCGAAGGCTTCAACAGCAAATCATCGAGGCTTACGAATCCGATTTTGGCAAACATGCACCCGCCCGCATCGTCGAGCGCATGAGGTTGGTTTGGAAATCCCTTCCCGGCCAGCTTGCAAAGGAGAACAAGAAGTTTGTCTATGGCGCCCTTCGTCCCGGAGCGCGCGCACGCGATTTCGAGGAAAGCCTCCAGTGGCTCACGGACTACGGAATCGTTCATAAGGTGCCACGTGTTTCCGCTCTAAAGGCGCCGCTCTCGAGCTATGAAGACCTCTCGGGCTTCAAACTGTTCTGCATCGACACCGGTATCCTCGGAGCGCTCTCCGGTCTCTCTCCGGCCATCGTTCTTAACGGATCCGCTGTTTTTACCGAGTTCAAAGGTTCGCTGACCGAACAATACGTCGCGCAGGAGCTTTTGCTCCAGGACAAAACTCCCGCGTATTGGTCCTCTACCTCCGGCAATGCCGAAACCGACTTTGCCATCGACCATGCGGGAACCGTGCTTCCGCTTGAGGTCAAGGCGGCAGAGAACCTTAAAGCGAAGAGTCTGAAAATAGCCTGCGAAAAATTCAAACTCGAGCGTTGCGTGAGGAGCTCCCTGGCGGCATATAGAGACGAGGGCATGCTCATCAATATTCCGCTTTGGGAGATTGGGCAGATCGACAAGCTGGCATAGGCGCTGTGGGGACGCCCCGCAAGGACTGTCCCCAGGTGCCGGCAGAAAAGGAACGTCCCCAGGTGCCGGCTGTTGAGTTGCGGTGGAATAGGGACTGTTTGGTGCCCGAAAGGGCGATTGTAGTCCGTATTTCACCGCAAATTATTTAGAGGGCGCTGAGGCTGGGAGTCCATGCGATGGTGGGGGTCACGCCGTCGAGAGTCTCGTTGATGGTGGCGGCCATGCCGGCGAGGAGGCTGTTCTCGCTTACGGTGAGCGTATCGTAGCCACCGGCGCGCATGAGCTCGCGAATCACCACGGCGCCGGCCAGAATCACGCCCGCGCGCTTGGGCTGCACGCCCGGCAACGCGGCAATGCCTGCAACATCCAACGCAGACATGCGCTCGATAGCGGCCGAAATCTTCTCCATCGAAAGCTCGCGCAGGTGCACAAAGTTCGAGTCGTACGGCTCCAGTTCGTGGACCAGCGCCACGAGCGTGGTGACGGTACCGCCCACCGCAACGAGGCGCTCGGCGCGCTCAAAGTCGCTGGGCAGGCCCTCAAAATAGGCGGAGAACTGCTCGCCCGCCCACGCGGCGGCAACCGCAAGCTCGTTCGTCGACGGCGGCAGCGCAGAGAAAAACCGCTCGGTCACGCGACGGCAACCGATGTCCAGCGAGCGCGTTCCCTCCAGCGCAAAGACCCCGCGCTCCGGCGCGTACACGCCCGTCGCGAGCTCCGTGGAGCCGCCGCCCGAATCGGCGACGATAATGCGTTCACCGGCAAAGTCGTGCGCCACGCCAAAAAATGTCAGGCGCGCCTCGACCTCGCCCGGAATCACCTGTGGCTCAAGCCCCAAATCGCGCAGGCCGTCCAGCAGCAGCGCAGCGTTGGACGCATCGCGCGCGGCACTCGTGCACGTGGTGCAGACGCACGCGGCCCCAAAGGCACGCGCCTCGTCCACAAACATGCGGCATGCGGCGAGCACGCGCTCGACCGCCGCCTCGCAAAAGCGGCCCGTCGCGTCCACGCCCTCGCCCAGATCGGTAATCTCGGTATGCTTGGACGATTCCACGATCGCCCCGCCCTCGACCTGGGCCAACACCAGTCGCGACGACACCGTTCCCAGGTCGATCGCGGCTACCTTATAGCGTTTGCAATTTGTCATTGCGGGCTCCCCTCCGGGCGCTATTTGCCGTTGGACACGACCGTCTGGCCCTCGACACCGTTAAACCCAAACAGCATGTCGAGCGCCTGGATGTACCACGGCGCGTCCTTACCGACTTCTTCGATTTCCTTGGCAACTTCGCTGGCCTTCTTGGCGTTCAACGACTTCTGGCTCGACGAAGGATCCGAATCGTCGTCCAGGCCCTGCACTTCAATCCTCTTTTCGCCGGGCATCACCAGGCCCAAGTCCTCGGATGCCGCATCCTTGATACCCTCCTCCGAGAGCAGCTTGTCGACGCTTTTTTGCAGGTCGTCGTTATATTGCTCGCGAATCTCAACCTGCTTGGCCAAGATGTCGCTCGAGCGT
>USMH01000131.1 GCA_900555745.1 uncultured Collinsella sp. | reverse complement strand
CGCTCGGCCTCCGAAACGCGGAGGCGGACATACCCCTCGCCAAGGTTCTCCTCGACGCGAAGGTTGCCCTCCCCCGACATCGACGCGATAAATGAGATGAGCTCGTTCGCGTCGCTCATGTTATTTAGCGATATCGACAGCGCGGCTCTCGCGAATCACGACAACGCGCACCTGACCGGGATACTCCATCTCTTCCTCGATCTGATGGGCGATATCGTGAGCCAGGACCGTGGACTGAGCATCGGAGATCTTGTCCGGCTGAACCATGACGTGGACCTCGCGACCAGCCTGCATGGCATAGGTACGCTCGACGCCTTCATGGGAGTTGGCAATCTCCTCGAGCTTCTCAAGACGCTTGATGTAGTTCTCGGCAGACTCGCGACGGGCACCGGGGCGAGAGGCGGAGACGGCATCGGCGGCCTGTACCAGGACATCGAGCACCGCGTTGGGGTCGACATCGGCATGGTGAGCCTCGATAGCGTGAACGATAACGGGCTTCTCGCCATAACGGCGGGCAAGCTCGGCGCCGATGACGGCATGCGGGCCCTCGACGTCGTGGTCGATTGCCTTGCCCAGGTCGTGCAGCAGGCCGGCGCGCTTAGCGGTCACAACGTCCAGGCCAAGCTCGGAAGCCATCACGCCGCACAGATCAGAGACCTCGAGGGAGTGCTGAAGCACATTCTGACCAAACGAGGTACGGTAGCGCAGGGCACCAAGGGTCTTAACGATCTCGGGGTGCAGGTCGTGGATACCGGTATCAAAGGCAGCCTGCTCGCCAGCCTCGCGCACGCGCTGCTGAACCAGGTCGGCAGCCTTGTGATACATCTCCTCAATGCGGGCGGGGTGAATGCGGCCGTCGGCGATGAGGTTCTCGAGGGCAACACGGGCGGTCTCACGACGGACCGGGTCGAAGCTCGAAAGAACGACGGTCTCAGGCGTGTCGTCGATCACGAGGTTGACGCCGGAAACCTGCTCGAAGGTCCGGATGTTGCGACCCTCGCGACCGATGATACGGCCCTTGAGGTCATCAGAGGGAATGTGCACGGAGGTAACGGTGACCTCGGCAGTATGGTCGGCAGCACAGCGCTGAATCGCCAGAGACAGAATCTCCTGGGCGGTCTTGTGGCACTCGGCGCGAACCTGCTGCTCGGACTCGCGAATGATTGTGGCAGCCTCGTGGGTGACCTCGCCGCGAACCTTATCGAGGAGCTCCTTGTGGGCGTCCTCGCGGGTAAGGTCGGCGATACGCTCGAGCTCGGAGGTCTGCTTTGCGCAAAGCTCCTCGAGCTCACGGGAGCGCTTCTCGACCTGACCGGCCTGGCTGGACAGCTGATGCTCGCGCTTGTCGAGAGCATCGTTGCGGCGATCGAGGGATTCCTCGCGCTGCATCACGCGGTTCTCGAGCGTACGAATCTCGTTCTTACGCTGCTTATCCTCGGCCTCAGCGGCCTGCTTGTTCTTGATGATCTCCTCTTTAGCCTCGAGCAGAGCCTCTTTTTTGAGGGTCTCGGCCTGACGCTTGGCATCACCGATCAGGGACTCAGCCTGTGCATGTGCCGACTGAATCTTTTCGTCGGCCTCGTGAAGACTACCCTGCTTGGCGGTGCGCATGTAGGCAATGGCGGCGATGGCACCCAAAACGATGCCAACGAGCGCTGCGATGATAGGCATGCTCACTCCTTTTTATGGATTCGTTACACAACAAAGCGAACCGTCCTTACGAACGGCTCGCGACATTTGAGTAATATGGGCGCAGCTTATGCGGGTCGGATACAGATAAACATATAAACAAACTCATCAAAGATGAGCACATATCACAAAGCAAATGACAGTGTTTATCGTACGTTGAACCGCAACAACTGTCAAATAAATGGACCCGGTACGGCGTCTAAAACACGGTGAACGGCTGGTACGCAAAACGCATGCTTCTAGCATGTGTCTAAACTGCACATTCCTCACGTTCGGCATCGAGACGCGCCTTAACGGCATCGGCGGCGATGTGGTACGAAAAGCCCTTGCCCATCAAAAACCGAACCAGTTTTTCGAATCCGCGCGTCTCTGGAACACGCCGCTTGGCGAGCAGGGCTGACGCACGCACCAAATCGTCTTCGGCAGCAAAATAATCCTCGGGATAACCGGGAATGTCATCGAGCACGACATGACGGCGCTTGAGCTCGGTCTCGATTTTACGCTGTCCCCAACCGCGCCGCTTGCGTTCCTCGATAAAGTACGAGCAAAAGCGGTTCTCGTCTAAAAAGCGATACTCGGTGGCGCGCTCGACGGCGAAATCGATCGCGGACTGGTGAAAGCCGTAGCGAGCCAGCTTGTCACGGACCTCACCCGTCGCATGGTCGCGGCGCGATAACATCTCGGTCACCATGGTAAGTGCACATTTACGCTCGATGAGCTGCACCGCATCACGAAAGTTATCCCAATCACAGGGAAGATCGGGGAGGTTTTTGACATACAGCCGCGCGACCCGCACAGGGATCCAAATGGACCGCTCAAAACCGCCCTCAAGCTCACAATCGATATGTGCGCAAGGCTTTTTGGACGCATAGCCGCTCGAGAACGAGGAGGCCGCCTTCTTATCGGGAAAGACGACCGTGGCCTCGGTCACCGTATACGACATGAGCGTAACCGCTACTCGTCGTCATCATCGAGCATGGCGGAACCATCGATGGCGTAAAGCTCGTCAAACTCCTCAGGCGCAGGCTGATCGGTCAGCTCGACCTCGGACGGAGCATCGTCATCAAACTCAAGCCCGCAGGCAAGGCGGACCTTATGCTCAATCTCGTCGGCGCAATCGGGGTGTTCGCGCAGGAACGCCTTAGCGGCCTCGCGACCGTTGCCGAGCTTGTCCTCGCCATAGGCAAACCAGGAGCCCATCTTCTTGCAGATGCCGCACTCGACAGCCATGTCCAGAATCGAGCCCTCCTTAGAGATGCCCGTACCGTACATGATGTCGAACTCAGCAGAACGGAACGGAGCTGCCACCTTGTTCTTAACGACCTTGGCGCGCACGCGGTTACCGATAACCTCATCCTTAAGCTTAATGCTGTCGATGCGGCGAATGTCGATACGCACCGAAGAGAAAAACTTAAGAGCGCGGCCGCCCGTCGTGGTCTCGGGGTTGCCGAACATGACGCCGATCTTCTCACGCAGTTGGTTAATGAAGATGCACGTCGTGTTGGACTTGGACAGCGAGCCGGCAAGCTTGCGGAGCGCCTGGCTCATCAGGCGAGCTTGCAAGCCGACCGTGGTATCGCCGATCTCTCCCTCGATCTCGGCACGCGGGGTCAGCGCGGCGACGGAGTCGACGACGATGGCATCGATGGCGCCGGAACGCACGAGCATGTCAACAATCTCGAGCGCCTGCTCACCCGTATCGGGTTGGGAAATCAGTACCTCGTCGATATCCACGCCAATGCGCGCGGCATACGTGGGATCGAGCGCGTGCTCGGCATCGATAAATGCCACCACGCCACCCATTGCCTGGGCCTCGGCCAGGATCTCGAGCGAAAGCGTCGTCTTACCGGAGGACTCAGGACCGTAAATCTCGACGATACGGCCGCGCGGCACACCGCCGATACCCAGAGCGGCATCGAGTGCCAGAGCGCCCGTGGGGATGGCCTCGACCTCAAGCTCGGGGCCGCCGTCACCATACCTCATGATGGAGCCTTGACCGAACTTCTTCTCGATCTCGGCCTTGGTGGTGGCGATCATCTCTTCGCGCTCTTTACCCGTCGTGGGTGCATGAACGGTACGTACGGGACCTGAATTCTTGGCCATGAATAGCCCTCCTCTTAACAACCTGCATCGATAATAAACGAACGGCTGTTCGTGGTCAACCGTTCAGGCCAATCATATGCAGGCAGTCTTTCCAAAACCCAACCAAACGCCGACCAAACACTGACCAAATGCTTGACCACAAAGG
>USMH01000130.1 GCA_900555745.1 uncultured Collinsella sp. | reverse complement strand
CAAGTGTCTGGAACCCGACGATGTTGAGCAGCGCCGTCTCGAGCAGCTGGCACTCGAGCGCAGGACCGGTGACGCGCACCATGGGCTCGCGTGGAAAGACGAGCTCGCCCTCGGGGACGGCGTCGATATTTACATGCGCACGAAAATCGCGCAGGTAGTCGAGGAATGCGGACTTGAACATCGCGCCGCCGGCCGGGGCCTCAAGCGATGCGAGGTAGTCGATATCCTCGGGCGTAAAGCGCAGGTTCTCGACCAGCTCGGGCAGCTCGGCGGTGCCGCACATGACGGCATAGGCGCTGCCAAAGGGATGGTCGCGGTAAAACGCGGTAAAACAACCCTGCTCATTGGCCTTGCCGCTCTCCCACAGGCCCTGGGCCATAGTGAGTTCGTACAGATCGGTGAGCATTGCGATGTCGGTGGGATGAGAGATATCGGTCAAAGCCATGGGGCGACCTTTCGGATGTGTTGTGCAGAGGTTGAGGGTTGGGCGAGGCGGACGTGCGGGCATGGAGCCCGGCGCGAACAGGTTAGTGCAGGCCCATGCTGCCCGTGATCGTGTAAACCATAAAGACGATAAACGCGATGAGGGCGAGCACGATGATGATTTTTTGAGCCGGCGCCATGCCAGGGATCTCGTTCTCGCCCGTAGGTTCCTTGGAGGTAACCATGCGCTGGGCAAAGGTCATCTCGTCACGGCTCGGCTTGGGCTCGACGGACTTGGGACGAGCGGCCTTTTTAGGCTGAGGTTTGGGCGCGGCAGGTGCAGGCTTCGCAGCAGCGGGCTTGGGTGCGGGCGCGGGCTTGCGCTCGGATGCGGCGTTCGAGGCGACCTCCTCGGCCTTCGCACGCTCGGCGCGCAGGGCAGCCAGCTCCTCACGCTCGCGACGGGCCTCATCCCGAGCCTCGCGGCGGGCCTTCTCGGCGCGGAGCTCTTCCAACTCGGCGCGCTCCTCGTCGGACAATGGTTGGGACTCAAGCTCGGCCATGGTACCGCCCTTTCTTTTTAAAAAAAGCCGCCGACACAGTGTCAGCGGCTTATCAAATCCAAGGGTGGAGACGAAGGGAGTCGAACCCTCGGCCTCTGCCATGCGACGGCAGCGCTCTCCCAACTGAGCTACGTCCCCAGGACAAGTTGATATTTTACCTACGGCTCGCCAACTGTCAACGCCCAATAACCAGTCTTTTTGAGACGGGGCCATTTTGACTACCTTTCGAGCAAGCATTCCGCTCGATGATTTTTAATCCCCGTCCCAGAAAAATCATCGGCGAACCCGCTACTTTGCGCTGGTGAGGACGCCGGTAGTGTCGAACGCCGGGGTAAAGCTCTCGTCTACCGCACCGCCCTCTTGCCAGAACATCGTCGTAAAGCCAAGGTCGTCGGCATGGTCGAGCACCCGCTCGTACTCCTCGCGCGTCACGGCGCGCGCCAGATCGCCACCCTGCTCGCGCATGAGGGCATTGGGCGTGTATTGGTTCATGACCGAGATCGGCACGTCGCCCACCGTCTGCCACACTAGGTCCAGTACGCGACACGAATCGTCCGCATGCCCCGGAAGCACCAGGTGGCGCACGATGATGCCGCGCTTCATGAGCCCGCCCTCATCCACCAACTCTCCCCCGCGGCGCTCGATCTCGCGCGCCATCTGAGCCAGGCCTGACACGGCCACACGTGGGTAGTCCTTTATATGAGAGAGCGACTGCGCAAGCCCGGCATTGGCATATTTAAAGTCGGTAAGCCACACATCGACCAGGTCGCCCAGCGCCGCCACGGCACTCGCGCGCTCGTAACCACTCGTGTTGTAGACGATTGGGATGACCAGCCCGCGCGTCCGTGCCGCGGCAATCGCGGCGGGCAACAGGTGTGCATAGTGCGTCGCCGTCACCAAATTGATGTTGTTAGCACCCTGGTCCTGCAATTCCAGCATAATCTCGACCAGGCGCTCAGGCGAAATCTCAAGGCCAAAATTGCCGGTCGAGATCTCGTGGTTCTGGCAGTAGATGCATTTGAGCGAGCAGCCGCTAAAGAAGATCGTGCCCGAACCGGCCTCGCCCGAGATAGGCGGCTCCTCCCACATATGAAGCGCGGCGCGGGCCACCTTGAGCGTGTCGTTAGCACCGCAGACGCCGTGCGCGCCCTCATCGCGCGCCGCACCGCAACGGCGCGGACACAAATGGCAGGCGGGCGAAAAAAGTTCGGTCAACGACGTCGGCATAAAAACATGCTCCAAAACAACGATTCAGCAGCTCAAACGCAAAGGGACCAACCGCACAGACGGCTCGAGTCCAAGGCGCCGTAATCGTCCGACACGATTTTTGTAATGTCAAGACTGGAATCGATAAAGTGCCGCTTTATGATGTAGGTATTCCGCCCCCCGCGGAGCAACTGGGTGAACCGTCGCGTTTATTTAGGGAGCCCACACAGTCGTACCTAGTACAGGTATCCTTCGTTGTTAAGGACGCTGGAACAGTCGATGAGGGCACCCACCTGTTTTAGGTGGGTTCATTTTCGTAACGTGGGGGGTGGTTTTCTTTTGCCGAAAATCGCCATTACAGTCCATATGGATCCCCGCCGGCATCCCGACAAGCCATCGACAACATCCCAATATCTGGTAAGCGCGTGATTATCGCTGCTTGCAATTCCATGCACCCCCCTTGGTCGAGTATCATGGTTCGGCTATGCCCTTTGCGCATGGCGTTCTTCTGACCTTTTCCTTCGACGCTTGGCGGTTTTTAGATTCATGGCTTCATCCCCGAGCTACATACCGTACCTATGCGTGGCAGCGGCGGCCTTTATCACGACCTTCCTCGCGGTGCCCCTTGTCAAGCGCTTGGCAATTAAGCTCGATGCCGTCGACTATCCTTCTAAGCGCCGCATCAACACCAGGCCCATCCCACGTTTGGGCGGAGCGGCGGTGTTTTTGGGCCTGGTCGTTGCCTGCATTGTGCAAATCCTAGGCACCTGGCACCTAGGCTGGCCGCCCGTTTTGGTGCCGCACCCGCGCCTTCACATTAGCTATCCCATGCTGGCGCTCTCCTTTACCGTCATCTTTGCGACCGGCGCTATCGACGACGTCTTCCAGCTCACGCCCAAGCAAAAGCTGGCCGGACAGGTCCTCGCCGCGCTTATCGCCTGCATGGGCGGCCTGCGGATCGGCGTCATCGTCAACCCGTTTGCTCCCGGCGAGATCATGCTCGGATGGCTCGCCTACCCCATTACCGTGATCTATCTGGTGGCATTCACCAACATCATTAACCTCATCGACGGCCTCGACGGCTTGGCCACGGGCATCTGCGGCATCGCATCGTTCACCATGTTTTCGATGGCCGTGCTCTCGGGCCGCATCGACGCCGCCGCGCTCTCCATTGCGCTCTTTGGTGCCTGCCTGGCCTTTTTGCGCTACAACTTCAACCCCGCAAGCATCTTCTTGGGCGACTCGGGGTCGCTGCTTCTGGGCTTTGCGCTGGGCTCCATCTCGCTGCTCAACGTGAGCCGCACCGCCGCACTCACCTCGCTTATCATCCCGCTCATCGTTGCCGGCGTGCCCATCATCGACACGTTTAGCGCCATTGTGCGCCGCAAGCGCGCCCACATTAGCATCGGGCAGGCCGACAAGGGCCACATCCACCACCGCCTGATCCAAGAAGGCTACAACCAAAAACAGGCTGTGCTGCTCATCTATGCCTGGTGCATCATGCTTTCGGCCGGCGCCGCCGCGATTAACCAGGTCGAGGTGCCCATGCGCGTGCTCATCTTTACCGTGCTCGCCATTGGCTCGGCGGCCTTCGCCAAGCACCTGCACCTGTTTGAGCCCGTGCTGCGCCACCATTACAACAAGCGCACGCACGAGGACGAGCTGGTAACCCCCGACGACCCCGCTTTTAAGCAGGAGGAGCAGGCGGCCGAGGAGCGCAAAGAAGAGCGCCACCACAAGCTCTAGGATAAGCTGCCGAGGATGTGCCCAGGCACCGTTGGCCAAGCGCGGCCGCGCCGCACCCATCGCACAAGCAACCCTCTCC
>USMH01000129.1 GCA_900555745.1 uncultured Collinsella sp. | reverse complement strand
ACCGAAACCTCAATCGTAGAGGCGTCGTCACCATCGATGACCTCAAGGCTCACGGAATCCGGGTCGTCGACGATCTGAACAACGAGATATTCGACGAGATCGGCGATGCGATCTGAGAGCATTGCCTCACCCTCGAGCTGTGCAGCGTCAACCTCAGGCACGATTTACTCCTCGGCGCCCTCAGCGGCCTCAGCGGCAGCCTTAGCGGCCTCGGCCTCTTTGGCGAGCTGCTTCTTGGACTTCTTGACGACGGTCTCGGTCTTCTCGCCCTCGTTGGCGGCCTTGACCAGAGCGGCGACGGCGTCGGTGAGCTGAGCGCCCTTGGACTGCCAGTCGGCGATCTTCTCGAGGTCGAGGTTGATGGTCTTGGGGGCGGTCATCGGGTTGTAGCGGCCAACCTCCTCGATGATACGACCGTCACGCGGGGCGCGGGAATCGGCGACGACGACACGGTAGTACGGACGCTTCTTAGCGCCGTGACGAGCAAGGCGAATCTTGACTGCCAAAGGAAACTCCTCCAACCAAGCAGCTTTAGGCTGCAACTACAAACAAACAGTTGAACATAATACGCCATCGACGCGGGCAGGTGAAGTCCGTGAGACCAACTTCTTCGGTGTAGTCGAGGGCAAATCCATATCTTAGACAAGAATTCGGGATTTGCAAGCACATACACGCACCCCACATGAGCTGCGCGGTATACTCATGACATGGAAAGACGCGAACATACATACGGTTATGAGGATGCCATGGGCGTCACGCCGCCTCCCTGGACGGGTCCGGCGGTGGGCCTGATGGACCTTGATGCGTTTTTTGCGAGCGTGGAAATGCTCGATCATCCCGAATGGCGAGGAAAGCCGCTCATCGTGGGCGGAGACGCCGATTCGCGTGGCGTCGTGTCCACGTGTTCGTATGAGGCGCGTCGCTTTGGCGTGCACTCTGCCATGGCCTCGGCCGAGGCGCGGCGCTTGTGCCCGCAAGCCATTTGGACGCATGGGCATTTTGATCGCTATCGTGAGGTCAGCGCGCAGGTCATGGCGATCCTTGCCGATGAGACACCGCGCGTGGAGCGCGTGTCCATCGACGAGGCCTTTATCGATATCACACCGGGCCGCTTTGCGCCCGAAGACCCGCTGCTGGTTGCGCGGCGTATAAGCGACCGCGTTGCGGCGCTAGGGGTGACGTGCTCCATCGGCGTTGGGTGCAACAAGACGGTCGCAAAGATCGCAAGCGAGCGGGATAAGCCGTTTGGTCTGACCATCGTGCGTCCCGGTACGGAACAGCGGTTTTTGGCCGCGCTGCCCGTGTCCGCCATGAGCGGAATCGGGCGTTCGGCCGAGGAGCGACTGCGTCGCATGCGCATCTATACACTCGGCGAGCTTTCACGCGCGCCAGAGTCCACCCTGGCTGCAATTTTTGGCGTGAATGGCGAGCGCATGCGTCAGCGTGCTTTGGGGCTCGAAGTATCCGAGGTCACCAGCCTGGATGACGAACGTGAAGTTAAATCGGTGAGCAATGAGCGCACCTTTGCGAAGGATTTGACTGAGCGTGGGGATATCGAGGCGGCGATCGCGCTGCTCGGCGAGTCGGTTGGGCGCCGCCTGCGCCGTCAAGGGCTGACAGGCGGAACCGTAACGCTCAAGCTCAAGTATTCGTATGGCAGCGGACGCACGGCACAGCGCCGCTTGCCCCACCCCACCGACGACGAAAATATCTTTGTAGCCGTAGCGCTCGAGCTGCTCGACAATATCTGGCAAGAAGGCATGCACGTGCGTCTGGCGGGTATCGGCATGAGCGACTTCAACCACCAAGGCGGTATCCAAACTGACCTGTTCTGCGAGATTGATGACCGCGGAGCACAATCCAGCGACCGCCGCGACCTCTCCGTCGCCATCGACGCCGTCCGAGACAAATTCGGCGACACCGCCCTTTCCTTCGGCCGCCAATCCCGCTTCAATAACTAGTCTTTTTTGGACGGGGGGGGTTGCTGCCTTCCGTCCGACACGGCATTGGTAGTCAATTTGGGACGGGGCTATTTTAGCTACCCCTATATATCGGTTGAGATTCATTCGGCCTAATTCATTCACCGTCATCCAAAGGGTAGCTAAAATAGCCCCGTCCCAAATTGACTACCCCGGATGTCCGGTTTGCCCGCCGCAACAAAACTCTGTCCCAAATAGCTACTGATCGAGCTTGACCTTCTGAATCGTGCAGTGACCGATGCCCGTGAGGCGCACGATCTGCTTTATCGAAAAGCCCTCGTTTTTGAGCGTACGGATGTAGTTGTCGCGCACGGCTTTAGGCAAAGCTTTAAGGTGGTGAGGCTCATACGGTTTAAGGAGAGCCTGTGCAAACTCCAGTGCATCTATGTCGCTCACATGAGCGCCGTCACGGAAGCAATATCGATTCGGTTCTCCCGAGGTACTGAAAGCAAAAAATCTCTGAGAATCTCCGAGCAAACCTAGCACACATTCAGTCATACAAATACCCGGGTATCCCATATATTCGCTAAAACTGCTCCAACGATATAGTGAAGCAGTCCCAATCCTGGCTTTCGCAGGATTATCGTGAATATATCTCACACAGTTGAGCAGCTGATCATCGTTAAGAATCGGCACGCTCTTAAATCGATCCTGAAAAACTGGTCCCTTCCGTCCGGTTTTCGCGTTGAAATACATCGCATATGCAGTCGTAACAGAGTGCATGCAATCGCTCAGGTGAACATGTTCATCATCTAGCAACAAGTGAATATGGTTGTCCATAAGGCACCAAGCAATGATATTGACGTCGTATTTTCGGCATTTCGAGGCAAGCAACCGAATCAAATATATCCGATCATCGGCATCCTCAAATATCAGCTGACCACCACAGCCCTTTTGGACGACATGGTAATAGCCGTAAACAGAGATTTCCCGCGCGGTCCGAGTCATACGCATCTCCTCCTCTACAGATAACAAATACGTTACCCGAGTCGGAAAGCTAAATATCACGCAATGAACCGCAACTCGCTTCTATCGGCGAACGGTAGGTAGTAGCTAAAAAAGCCCCGTCCCAAATTAGCTACTTTGGGCAAAAAGAAAGCCGGGCAGGTGCGGAAAACCGCACCTGCCCGGCGATATGCGTGAGGGTAGCTAAACCCCGTCTCAAATGAGCTACTAGAGGAGGTTGAGGGGAAGTTGGGGAGCGTCGCCCCAGAGTTTCTCGAGACGGTAGAAGTCGCGTGCCTCGGGGGTGAAGACGTGGACGACGACCGAGCCGTAGTCCATAAGCATCCAGGTCTTTTGCTCGCGGCCCTCGATGGAGAACGGGTGCTCACCGCAAGCCTCGGCGACCTTCTCCTCGATCTCGTCGACGATCGAATCGACCTGACGGTTGTTTGTACCGGTGGCGAGCACAAAGTAGTCGCACACGTCGGAGAGCTCGGTCAGATCGAGCACTTGCACGTCCTCGCCCTTCTTGTCGTAGGCGGCCTGCGCGGCGGCGCGGGCGACATCCTCGGCGGCGACACCGCTCGCGGACAGCGAGGCGGCGGTGCGGTCGGACGTGGCAACGAAGCTCTTGTGCTCCACACCTTCAAGAATCTGCTCGTCGGTCATGGTCTCGTCGGCCATGGAATACCTCTTTCTAGACGCACCCGAGCTAGCGCAGCTGGGCGTAATGGTTGTAAATCGTAATAGCCGTGGGATAAAGATAACGCCCGGTCTGGATCACGTAGACCAGACCCTGCGCAAAACAGGAGAAGAACAACTCGTCAAGCGTCGACTCCCCCACCATCTTGCGCAGCGCGTGGGCATAATCACCATGGCGGTTGGGTTCGATGGCATCGGCCACAAAGACCACCATATCGAGCGGCGTCATGTCGCAAGCGCCCACGGTGTGACGGTCGACAGCTTGAAAGACTGCCGGCGACAGCTCGGGAAAAAGCTGCGGAAGCTCATAGGCGGCAACCGGGCCATGTAAAAGCGGCGTCGCGGCAGACGGAGAGCCGGCAATCTTAATGCCATAATGCAGAGCGCGCGTGACCAGCTCGTCGTCGGAGAGCAC
>USMH01000128.1 GCA_900555745.1 uncultured Collinsella sp. | reverse complement strand
GTACGCTTGAACTGAGAAGGGGGAGGCCTCGCGGCCTCCCCCTTTTTTTGCGTTTGCGGGCTTTTGTCGCACATAGTAGCTGTGTTTTATAACCCTCGTTTGTCGCATCTTCTGCGAACGGGCTACAATAACTTAGTCTGTGCGATATGGAGGTGAACATGGCTGAAGCTGGTATCGGCGTTGATATCGTCGAGATTTCCCGCATGAAATCAATTCTTGAAAAGACGCCGTCGTTTGCTCGGCGTGTGTTTACCGAAGAAGAGCGTGCGTATTGCGATGCATCATCGCGTCCCGCTGCTCACTATGCGAGCCGCTTTGCTTCGCGCGAGGCGGTACTTAAAGCTCTCGGCACGGGTTTTAGTCAAGGCGTGGGTCGCAAGGATGTTTCGGTTACGCGTGATAAACTCGGCAAACCGAAGGCGCTGCTTTCTGGCCGTGCTCTCGAGATCGCTCAAGAACTGGGTGTTGTTGAGGTCGCTCTTTCCATTACGCTTACAGGAGACTTGGCCGTTGCGAATGCCATCGCGATTACCGAAGATGCTCGGCCTAAGTCAAAAGAGGAAAAGGTGAGCACCAAGAAACGCGTAGCGCAGACATTTAAAGAGGCTCGCTCTGTTTTAGATGAGCTTGAGCAGCTGCAGAATTCAGCATTGACGGAGCACCTGGGTGATGCTTCGCAAGATACGCTAGGAGCATAGATGAAACCGGTTTTGAGTACCGAAGAAGTCGTTCGTCTCGAGGATATCATCGAACGCGAAGGGACTTCGAAGGCCGAGCTTATGGAGCTAGCGGGTGAGTTTGCCGCCAACGAGGTCTTGAAGCTCAATCCCGATCGGGTTCTCGTTCTGGTCGGTTTTGGTAATAATGGCGGCGACGGTTGGGTTGCCGCCGATATCCTGAGCCATAAGGGTGTGGACGTGGATATCGTTTCTCCGGTTGAGCCGGATGAGATTCCTGCTGCTCTGGCACGTCATGTTGCTCGTCGTACTGCCGGCCGCGATGTGCACGTTTGCGTCGGCCCCTCGCGTGACGAACTCGAGGTTTTGATCGATAAGGCCGATGTTGTTGTCGATGCCATTTTTGGTACCGGTTTCCACGGAAATCTGCGTGCGCCGTTCTCCATCTGGATTCCTACGGTCAATGAATGCGCCGATTGTGTCGTATCCATTGATGTTCCCTCGGGCCTGAATGCCGAGACGGGCGTTGTTGATGACGACTGCATTCGTGCCGAGCATACGGTGACGATGATTGCGCCCAAGATTGGTCTGTATAGCGCTGATGGTCCTGAGTATGCTGGCGATTTGATCTGCGGCAATCTTTACGACCGTCTTGACGAGGTCATCGATGATGTCGACCACGCCGCCGAGATTGTCGAGCCCGGTGACTTAGTTGATTACTTTGCCCCACTACCTACGAATATCGATAAGTATTCCCGTGGCTCTGTGCTTATTGTCGCCGGATCTGCGCAATATCCTGGTGCTGCCATTATGGCGGCCAAGTCTGCAGCTCGCGCGGGTGCTGGTTACGTGGCAGTCGCGGCTCCTGACGCCTGCGCCAATCTTATTCGCATGGCACTTCCTTCGATTCCCGTCTTTGCTATTCCGTCTGATTCCCGCGGCTCCTTTGGCGCCGCTGCGCGCATGACGGTGTGCGAGATTGCAAAGAAGTACAGCTGTGTACTGTGCGGTCCCGGTATGACGACATCTGCCGGCGCTATGCAGGTGGTTTCGGGCTTGCTCGAGCTTGATGTGCCGCTTATCTTGGACGCCGATGCACTCAACTGCCTTGCTAAGATTGCCATTGACGGTATTGATAGTAATCCCGAGATGTATCGTCGCGAGCAGCCGTTGGTTATGACGCCGCACTATCGTGAACTTTCGCGTCTGGTTGCCGGTGACGAGGTGAACGACCTTGGTACTGCGATTGCAGCCGCGCAGAAGGTTGTCTGGGCTGCAGGCTCTGACAATCTGGTGGTCATTGCCAAGGGGCCGACGACGGCTATCTGTGGCGTTGAGCGTGTGCTGCTGCCGCTCTCGGGTCCGGCTTCTCTGGCAACTGCCGGTTCGGGTGATGTTCTCGCGGGTATTTTGGCCGGCACGCTTGCCACCATGCGCGACGAGATGGATCGTTGGGAGTTGCTGTATTCGTACGCCGTCGCACTTCACAGCTACGCCGGTTTTGCCGCGGCGACGGAGTATGGTGAGAAGAGCGTCATCGCGACCGATCTTATCGACTTGATCGGTCCTGCCATGGAACTGGCGGCAAAGGATGCGCTCGAAGATCTGGGAATCATGGACGAAGGGTCGGATGACTAATCATGAATAAAGCCGATTTGACGCGCTGGTCCTGGGTCGAGATCGACCGCGGGGCGCTCCGTCGCAACACGAGGGCCTATAAGAACTTGCTGAATCCACGTCAGCGCCTGTGCTGCGTGGTCAAGGCCGATGCTTATGGTCATGGAGCTGTTGAGTGCGCCAAGATCATGTATTCGGCCGGTGCCGACATGTTTGCCGTGGCGACGGTTAACGAGGGCGTTGAGCTCCGACAGGGCGGGATTACGAAACCCATCCTCATCCTAAGCGAGCCGCCTATCGAGGCCATTCCGACGTTGCTCGAGTTTGATATCATGCCTTCGGTCTATACGTCTGACTTTGCTCTTGCGTATGGCGAATGTGCCGTCGCGGCGGGCAAAGTGGGCAAGTATCATCTCGCCATCGAGACGGGCATGAATCGTATCGGCGTTCACTACACGCAGGTGCTCGACTTTGTCCGCGGTATAAATTTCCATCGCGGTATTCAGTGCGACGGCGTATTTACGCACTTCGCCACGGCCGATGAACCTTCGGGCTGGGACTACAAGCTGCAGTGTCAGCGCTTTACCGAGGCCGTTCAGGCCATTAAGGATGCGGGTTTTGAGTGCGGTATCGTGCACTGTGCCAACACGCCGTCCTCGATGCTCGATCCCTCGATGCATTTTGATATGATTCGCGCCGGTGTTGGCTTGTACGGCATGCAGCCGTGCGAGCTGAGCAGCCGCGTGATGCAGCTCGATCCTGTTATGAGCGTGCATGCGCGCGTGACGCGCGTGGCGCATCCTGCGATGGGTGAGGGCGTGGGCTACGGTTTTACCTACCGCGTACCGCGTACGCGCGTTCAGATCTGCACGCTGCCGATCGGTTATGCCGATGGCCTATCGCGTACGCTTTCCAATCGTATGGATGTGCTGTATCGCGGCGAGCGTGTGCATCAGGTTGGCAATATCTGCATGGACCAGTTTATGGTCGCCATTCAGTCCAACCCGGCACACGAGATTCCCGAGGCCGAGTATGGTGACGAGATGATCATTGTCGGCCGCGATGGCGATGCCGAGATCACTATGGACGAGATGGCCCGACTGCGCGGAACGATTAACTACGAGGTCGCCTGCGGCTTTGGCATGCGTCTCGACAAGGTCTACGTGTAGGAGCCACTATGGGTGTCATGCACATCCCCGGACATAGTCACCAAGCGCCGCGCGAGGTCGCGCTCGAGGAGATTGAGGCTGTTTTAGGCGACTGCCATCTCTGCCAGCTCTATCAGTCGCGCCATAACATCGTGTTTGGCGTGGGAAACCCCCACGCCCGCGTAATGTTTATCGGCGAGGCGCCGGGGCGTAACGAGGATCTGCAAGGCGAACCGTTTGTGGGGGCGGCGGGCGAGGATCTCAACGGCATCCTGTCGCTGGCTGGCCTCAAGCGCGAAGACGTCTACATTGCCAACGTGCTTAAGTGTCGCCCACCGGGAAATCGCAATCCTCGGCCCGAGGAAGTGCTGGCCTGTTCACCGTTTTTGCGTGAGCAGATTCGAAGCATCTGGCCCGATATTATCGTGACGCTCGGCAACCCCGCGACGCACTTTGTGCTTAAGACCGAGATTGGCATTACTAAGCTGCGCGGCAGGTTCCACCAGATGGGGCATTTTGTAGTAATGCCCACTTTTCATCCGGCAGCAGCGCTGCGCAATCCGGCGTGGCAGGAGCTGCTGGAGGAAGACTTTAAGATGCTGG
>USMH01000127.1 GCA_900555745.1 uncultured Collinsella sp. | reverse complement strand
ATGGCCCACCTTTCGAGACTCCCGGGCAGCACAAGCTGGGGCATATCTATAAGTAAGGAACCCGTTGGGGAACGGCCGCGCAACGGCCACAAGCGATGAACGGAGGCATGAGCCGCACAGTACACAGAGACATCCGCCGCCAGCGCAATCAATACCCCAACAGCATGCGGCGCCGTGATGTCATCGGCAGACAAGGAGGACGCCACCATGAAGAATAAGACCCTATCGATCCTTTCCCTTTGCATCGCCCTCTTTGCCGCACTCGCCCTTGTCGGCTGCGGCGGGAGCGCATCGGGCGGGGGCAGCAGCGCATCCAAGAGCGAGAGCAAAGAAAAGGCCCCCGTTGCCAAGAAGACCGACTTTATCTGGTTTAAGGTCGAGATACCCGAGGGCGTTGGCGTAAGCGACTCCGCTGGCAAGAATGCCGACAGGGTCCAGCTCACCTTCCCCGAAGACGAGAACGGTTCGGCCGATCGCTTTATCCCCGTTTGGAAAAAAGCGCTGACGGCAGAGGAATCCCACGCCGACCAGGCAGAAAAGAAAGGTGATACGTTCCAGTGGAAGGATGGCGGGTCCGTCGAGTATAACGGCAGGACGTGGCTCGTCGGAACGTACGAGGACAACAGCGGCGTCTCAACCCTCCTCTTTACCGACGTTGAGCCGGGAAGCGTCTACGTCCTCATCTCGAACTTCGGTCTGCATAAGAAAGAAGCCGAGGCGCTCCTCAACTCCATCGAGTTTCCCGATGACATGGCGAAGGCAGTTGCCGAGGCACGCGAAGTCGAGATTTCGAGCATCGAGATCAAGCATTAGGGGATCGCACGCAGCATCGCGTGCGCATTCATTAAATGATCGGACGCCCAGCCAGGGGAGGATTGGATCGGCCGACCCTCCCCTCTTTTACGCCCGAGCATATTGCCACTTGTCGGCGCAAATCAGGCCCCCAGAATGGGACACATGGCCCACCTGAACGAGCCGCCCGCGCGTACAGTAAAGGCAGGTAATCCATGGGCGGTTACAGATCGAGGAGGACACGACCATGAAAAAGAAGGCCTTTGCGATTCTCACCCTCTGCATCAGTCTCTTTGCCGCAGTTGCCCTGGTGGGCTGCGGTGGCAGCGGCGGCGCTACCGGAAGTGGCGGTGGCGGCGGAGCAGAAAAACCAGCCGTGGATATGAGGACCGACTTCATTTGGTTTAAGGTCGAAGTCCCCGAGGGCGTCGAAATCACGGACGTCGCAGGCGATACCGCCGACAGGGCCCAGTTTAAGTTCACCGAGAGCGAGCATGCCAGCGACCGCTTCATCCCCGTCTTCGATCCTGACAAGAACGCCGATGAACTGTTTGACTACGAGGCAAAGTGGAAGGCCAACTCCGGATGGACCGAGAGCGATCCCGTTAAGTACAACGGCAAGACCTGGCGCAGCGCCTACTTTACGCACTCGGGCGGCGTGACGACCGAGTACTTCACTGACGTTGACGGCGGCAGTGTGTACGTACGTATCGACAATGTCGAGGAGCACAAGGACGCCGTCGAGACCATGATGAAGTCTCTGGAGTTTGCCGACGACATCGCCAAGGCCAAGACCGAGGCCATGGACGTCAAGCTCGAGGATATCGAGATCAAGCGCTAAAGCTCCAACGGCATGCAGCAGCGCCGTTTTAGCTCAGCCGGGATGCAAGGTGCGACTCCTTGCATCCCGGTTTTTGTGTTCGAAGGCGCCCGGTCACATCACCATATTGAGCACGTTCACAAATTCCTGAGCCTGGGAGTGACTGCTCAGCCTGTAGGAACAGGCGGTCAGCAACCTATTACGGAGGAGCACGCGCTTACCCTTGATCCTGTTGACACCCGTAATGTCCTTGAGGTAGACGATCTTGGTATGGTTACCGAAGAAGTTGTTCTTCACGACCGCCTCGATACGATTGGGATAGATGCTTATTCCCTTGAAAACGCCGGCACCCTTATCGTGAAACAGCAACGTGTTGTTATCCACGCGCGCCACCCCCATGGAGTTCGATAAAACCATCTCTATGACCACATTTTAGCCACCGCAAACCCTTTTCGCGGTCGTGCGCAGAGCACCAAAATCCGTGTCCGCACGAGGCTTTAAACTAAAGACAATAAAGGTGCTCGATGCGCTTGGTGGGCTCTTAGGATGTTTCTCAAATCGCCGACATCGAAGGAGGTCTTACATGGTTTACGTATGGGAATTCGAGTTCTTTGATTCGAACGGCGTTGTCGACGCTGTGCCATGTGGCTCGCTGGGCGGAGGTGGAACGTTCGGATCCGACCTAAACGACGCCGTCGAAAGCGCCGCCGATTTTCTCGCATGTATGGTCGACGATCACCTTATGGGCGGCGTCGATCTTCCCGCGCCGGACTTTGGACACCAGCCACAACACGGCGGCAAGATTATCGCCGTAGCCGTCAGCCGCGAACTCAACGATATCCCCGCCGTCACCGCAGCGGATGCCGCGCGTATGCTCGGTGTTAGCTCAGCACGGGTATCGCAACTGATAAATGCAGGACTGTTGGATTCATGGAAGGATGGCACCAAGCGCATGGTGTCCAAAGCTTCCATCGAGGCACGACTCGCCGACGCTCCAAAGGCAGGGCGCCCAAAAGAGGCCCCTATTGCTGTATAAAGCAATAGCGTTGCGGGTTTTTTCATTTGTCAGATTAGCTGACAAGCTCTCCCAATTCGGAACTCACTGCGTTCCGAATTGGGCCGGACACATTGCCGCAGATAGCTGCACATCCTCAATCCAAAGTACGAGAGGTGTTTCCCATGGCAGACAGACCGAAAACAACACTGCGCGACTGCATCTATGGGCTTGCCGTCGGCGACGCGCTGGGCGTTCCTTACGAGTTCAGGCCCCGCGGCACGTTCGAATGCACCGACATGATCGGCTACGGTACGCATGGGCAGCCCGCCGGCACCTGGAGCGATGACACGTCCTTGACGCTTGCTACCTGCGACTCGATTAGGGAGCTTGGGCACATCGACACCGCAGACATGCGCGACAAGTTCGTAGGCTGGATTGCCCGTGGCGAGTATACGATTGACGGCGTTTTCGATTACGGCGGCACGACCGCCCGCGCCCTGCACACCGGCAAAGGAGGCTCCGGCGAGCGCGACAACGGCAACGGCTCGCTCATGCGCATCGCGCCCCTGGCGTTTGTCGATGCGACGGACGACGAGATCTGCGAGGTCTCCGCGATTACGCACGCCCACAGAACGTCGACCGACGCATGCGTCATATTTGTCGAGCTGATGAGAGACGTGCTGAACGACGCGCTCCCCTCGTGGGCGCTTCATTTGAAAGGCGTGCCAAAGCAGGAAATCAGATCAGGTGGCTTCGTGCGTGACACGCTTAAGGCAGCCACCTGGTGTTTCGTCAACACCAGCAGCTACGAAGATTGTGTGCTTGCCGCCGTCAACCTGGGCGACGACACTGACACCACCGCAGCCGTCGCAGGCGCCCTCGCCGGCACGGCATACGGTATCGATGCAATTCCACGGGAGTGGATAGACACCCTACGCGGCAAGGAGCTGATTGAGAACTGCTTGTTTTAGGGTGCCATTCAAGAAATAAGGCAGGAGGCATCATGGAGAGGAAGATCGCGAATATTGACGAGTTCCAAGTAGACGAGAACGAGGTCCCGATGCTCCCAGCGGGACTAAGGGAGGAGGGAAACCTTTACGTCCTCCCCGACGGGCGTTACCTCCCCTGCGGGGTCTACCGAACCGAAGATGGTGGCTCGCTCATTTATGAGCCATCCGGGCTCAGCCTCTTCGGGCAGATGCTCGCTCAATTCAAAGAGTGCTAGAGGCTTGATTGCCCGTTAGATCGACACTGCTCCAAACCATGGGATGGGTAGGATGCCTCCCACGGCATTGCCTGGAACCTCTACTCGATCTGGCGGGAATATAAGCAGTAACGGATAGCGAAGGGAGTCATAGAAAAGGGTCGGTTGCAGCCGACCCTTTAAGACGATAGCACCTGCGTTGCCCGCGCTTCCAAAGTTGACCGACTGAGGAGC
>USMH01000126.1 GCA_900555745.1 uncultured Collinsella sp. | reverse complement strand
CTGTACACCTCCACCACATTTATGGAGCACAACTCGCACCCCGACTATAAGTACGAGATGGATGCTCCCACGCACGAGCACGACGGCATCAACCCCAGCTGCGGCGACGAGCTCACCTTGCAGCTGCGCGTCGAGAACGGCGTGATCGAGGAGGCCTCCTTTACCGGCCACGGCTGCGCCATCAGCCAGGCCAGTGCCGACATCATGGCCGACCTCATCACCGGCGAGACCGTCGAGGAAGCTCACCGCCTGGCAGAGCTCTTCCTCGCCATGATCCGCGGCGAGCAGCTCTCCGAAGAGGACCTGGAAGACCTGGACGAAGCCGCCCAGCTCCAGGATATCTCGCACATGCCCGCCCGCGTCAAATGCGCCGAGCTCGCCTGGCGCACCCTCGACGGCATGCTCGAAGGGTAAACTATCCAGTAGCGGATGCCCCAGATCAAAGGGTTTGATTGCCGAGCCGCCCAATACGGGTGGCTCGGCTTTTTCATAACGCCTCGGACACACAAAGTTCGCGCGTCCGGCGCTCGCCCTGTCATTTACCGAACAGCCAGCCGCAAACACGGACGTTTTCCACAGCACCAACGGCTAGCGACAGAGCCACGGGCACCCCAAGCAACGCCCCATGCCCCGTCCTGCTGGGCTCCGGTTCGCTTCGCGCCCGCCACAGACGGGTCCCATAGGGTGCGGCGTGCATTTTTGCGAGTTTTCAGCACGCCAAGTTGCGTGTATACGCATTGAAAGCGTTAATTAACGTCTCCAGGCACCTTTATATTGCGTTTTAGAACAAACATCGCGGTCTGATGGGCCTCAGACATGTGCTTCGAGGGCACATCGGCAGGCATAAATAGCTTCGGGACCCATATATTTCAAGATTACGGCGGTCCTGACAGCACCACGATGCTGAAAACTCCGCTTTTTGCACGGCGTGGACGGGGGTAGGCGCGGGCAAAACCGGACTGAGCCGTAATTTTATGCAAGACGACAATCGTTCTATGCATATCAAGAAGTGCGGACAGCGTACCAAGCATTTAGAACGCTGGTTGCGGCGCATGGACGACCCCATCTGCGGTGCACAGACAGCCCTACATCACGTTTCCGCCAGCCCGCATTGCCGTTCGCGCACGGGCGCGCACAATACGAGAGACGGTACTTTTGCCAATCCCGGTATACCGCTCAATCTGACGCACCGTGAAACCGGCATCGTGCAATCCAACAATAACGGTATTGCGCTGCGCCGACGGCGCAGCTTTAACCCCGTGGAGCGAAACCCCGAGCCCCTTCGCCAATTTGTCGGCAAAGGCGTGCCGTTCCCACTCCGTCTCTTTCATATCACACAGCGCTGGCTCGCCGCCGTCGGGCGTCGAAAGCGAATAGGCAATAAAGCCCTCGGTAGAACCGAAAAGCTCAAGCACGCAAGAAGGATCGGAAAATCCCCTCGTAGCATCTGCCGCATCATTGTCGTAAGCGCGCAGATGCTCCGCAAAGCTGCTCCAGGGATAGCGCTCGATTAGGCTAACGCCCACCTCCTGCGGATCGGCGTGTACGGAGCGAATAGCCTCCATCACCTGCCAGTCGGTATCGAGCGAACGCCGGTCAAAGCGGTTTTGGAATAAATGCCCGGAACGTCCGGTACGCTTGTTAAACCGACGAGCGTACGTCAAAAGCAGTCGTTGCATCGCCGCGCTCATCGTGTCCTCATAATCCGAGAGCACCAGATCCACGTGGTCGTTCATAAGGCACCACGCAACGACCGTCACGCAGGCATCGCGGCAGCACTCGCGCATTAGCTCCAAAAACTCCCACCGGTCTTCATCGCCCTCAAAGATGAGCCGCTTGCCCGTACCGCGGGCACAGACATGGTAAAAGCCGGTAACCGTTCTCCAAACGCGCTGCATGGCGCTCCCTTCGCTGGGATCTGCTTGCCATCCAATACAGCACGATTGAAGCGTGCCATCAAAACATTCACGCAAAACAATACACTCGCGCGGCCAAAGGCAGCAAACAGGCGGCGAACGGCACCGTTGCAACAGGTCAACCACTGCAACGCTTGCAAGAGCGGACCAAAAGCTTGCCCAAGACGGACCCCCTCTACGGAAGCTCACGACCACAGAACATAGAGTTAAACCGTTTCAATTAAAACTTCAGGACTTCTCGCTACGAAAACTGAGCCGTTCGCCGAATATTCCGTGCATTTCGCGGTATTATAGGGGCTGCATGTCATGTCCCTTTCGAAGGGTCGCCCGGCAATCGCCAGCCACGACCCCCAGACGGGACGCCAACACGATAGAGAGGAGAGGCATGCAGTACTCACAGGAAGTGGAGAACATGTGCCCCGTTGCCAAGGGTGCATACCACGGCCCCGCACCCATCCCCGAGGAGGGCAAGTGGGTCCAGGCTAAGGAGATTTCCGACATCTCCGGTCTTACACACGGTGTGGGTTGGTGCGCACCTCAGCAGGGCGCCTGCAAGCTCACGCTGAACGTCAAGGACGGCATCATCGAGGAGGCCCTCGTTGAGACCATCGGCTGCTCGGGTATGACCCACTCTGCCGCCATGGCTTCCGAGATCCTTCCCGGTAAGACCATCCTCGAGGCCCTCAACACCGACCTCGTCTGCGACGCCATCAACGTTGCTATGCGCGAGATCTTCCTGCAGATCGTTTACGGCCGCAGCCAGACCGCGTTCTCCGAGGGCGGCCTGCCCGTGGGCGCCTCCCTCGACGACCTCGGCAAGGGCCTTCGCTCTCAGGTCGGCACCATGTTCGGCACCAAGGCCAAGGGCGCTCGTTACCTCGAGCTCGCTCAGGGCTACGTCACCCGCATGGCTCTCAACGACAAGAACGAGATCATCGCATTCGAGTTCCTGAACCTCGGCAAGTTCACCGACGCCGTCAAGGCCGGCAAGACCCCCGAGGAGGCCATCGCTGGCGCTATGGGCCACTATGGTCAGTGGGAGAACGCTGCCAAGTACATCGACCCGCGCACCGACGAGGAGACTCACTCCGTCGCCAGCGTGTTCCCGGTTCACGAGTAGAAAGGGAGGGAAATAACTATGACTGTTACGTTCGAAGGTTACGAGCGCCGCGCTGACAAGATCAACAAGTGCCTCGCCGACAACGGCATCGCCTCCCTCGAGGAAGCTCTGCAGATCTGCACCGACAAGGGCTTCAACCCGCGTGAGATCGTCAACAACACCCAGTCCATCGCCTTCCAGAACGCCGAGTGGGCCTACACCCTCGGTTGCGCTCTCGCTGTCAAGCGTGGCGCCAAGTCCGCTTCTGAGGCTGCCGCCATCATCGGCGAGGGCATCCAGGCCTTCACCGTTCCCGGCTCCGTCGCCGAGGACCGCAAGGTCGGTCTGGGCCACGGCAACCTGGGCGCTATGCTGCTCTCCGACGACACCGAGTGCTTCGCCTTCCTGGCCGGTCACGAGTCCTTCGCTGCCGCTGAGGGTGCTATCGGCCTGGCTCTGAACGCCAACAAGGCTCGTAAGAAGCCGCTGCGCGTCATCCTCAACGGTCTGGGCAAGGACGCTGCTCAGATTATCGCCCGCATCAACGGCTTCACCTACGTGAAGACCCAGTTCGACTACTTCACGGGCGAGCTCAAGGTCGTCGAGACCATCCCCTACTCCGATGGTCCTCGCGCCGCCGTCAACTGCTACGGCGCCGACGACGTCCGCGAGGGCGTTGCCATCATGTGGCACGAGAACGTCGACATCTCGATCACCGGTAACTCCACCAACCCCACGCGCTTCCAGCACCCCGTCGCTGGCACCTACAAGAAGGAGCGCCTCGAGGCTGGCAAGAAGTACTTCTCCGTCGCTTCTGGTGGCGGCACTGGCCGCACCTTGCACCCGGACAACATGGGCGCCGGCCCTGCCTCTTACGGCATGACCGACACCATGGGCCGTATGCACTCCGACGCCCAGTTCGCCGGTTCTTCCTCCGTGCCTGCGCACGTCGACATGATGGGTCTCATCGGCATGGGCAACAACCCCATGGTCGGTGCCACCGTCGCCTGCGCTGTCGCCGTCGAGGAGGCCCTCAAGGCCTAATCGCGCCCGCGCGATGCTCATATAGTTGAGCTTTGGAGCCGCTACCCA
>USMH01000125.1 GCA_900555745.1 uncultured Collinsella sp. | reverse complement strand
CTTGATGACGATTTTGCCGCGGTAATCGAGCGCGAAGGAGTGGTCCTTTATGATCGCGCGTAAGTCAGACAGCCTTCGCGCCCAAGAGGTTTTGGAGGCCATCTCTGAAACGAACGAGCGCATCAAGGCTTTTGATATCACCGAGGACCAGTTTCTGCATGCGAATGACGTGCGAACGAGGGCGTTGGCGGACTCCCTTTTGATGTGTGCGCTTAGGGTGACGGAAGAAGCGGGCAAGTTGTCGGAACGCTCGCAGCGGCTTCATCCCGAAATTGAGTGGCGTGGAATTATCGGCATGAGAAATTATCTTGCGCATGATTACGGCAATGTCGACCGCTCGGTTGTTTGGGATGCAGTGACGATGGAGTTCCCTGCGCTGGAACGAGCCTGTAGGCAAATTGTTTCCGAATCCGAACGATAGCCGCTTGCCATATCTGCCTGTTCGCGCACGTTTTTTGAGCGCTTGATACGCTTTAACCCTGCGGAAACATTTTTCTGCGATAGTATCTGCGATATAGACCAGTCGAAACCCGTCCGAAAGAAAGGGGAGCGACATGAACCAGCAGAACATCGATTACGTACTCCGCTCCGTAGAGCAGCGTGACATCCGCTTTGTGCGTCTGTGGTTTGTCGACATTCTCGGCCGCCTCAAGAACTTTGCCATTAGCCCCGAGGACCTCGAGGTCGCTTTTGAGGAGGGTATTGGCTTTGACGGCTCCGCCATCGAGGGCTTTGCTACGCCCGAGGAAGCCGACATGCTCGCATTCCCCGATGCTTCGACCTTCCAGATTCTGCCGTGGCGCCCGAGCCACAACGGCGTCGCCCGCGTGTTCTGCGACGTGTGCACCCCCGACCGCAAGCCCTTCGCCGGCGATCCGCGCGATGCCCTGCGCCGCATGTTCCGCAAGGCCGAAAAGGCCGGCTATCTGCTCAACGTGGGCGCCGAGCTGGAGTATTACTACTTCCCCGACGAGCACACCCCCGAGCCGCTCGACAACGTGGGCTACTTCGATCTTTCGGTGAGCGATGCCGCCCGCGACCTGCGCCGCAACACGGTCCTCACGCTCGAGAAGATGTCCGTGCCCGTGGAGTACACCTTCCACGCCGCCGGCCGCTCGCAGCACGGCATGAGCCTGCGCCACGCCGAGGCCCTGAGCATGTCCGACGCCATCACCACGGCTAAACTCATCATTAAGCAGCAGGCCTACGAGAGCGGTTGCCACGCATCCTTTATGCCCAAGCCGTTGGCAGGCGAGGACGGCAGTGCTATGTTCCTGTGCCAGTCGCTATTCGACCACGACGGCAACAACGTCTTTTGGGGCGAGGACGATGAGAAGTACCACCTCTCCGATATCGCCAAGCACTACATGGCCGGCATTCTGGCACACGCGCGCGAGATCAGCGCCATCACCAACCCCACGGTCAACTCGTACAAGCGCATCACCACGGGTGGCGACTCCGTGCCGCAGTATGCCACGTGGGGCCTGCGCAACCGCGCAAGCATGGTCCGCATTCCGGTCTACAAGCCCGGCAAGCAGCTGTCCACGCGCATCGAGCTTCGCAGCCCCGACCCCATGGCCAACCCGTACCTGGTCAACGCCGTCACGCTGGCGGCCGGTCTCGACGGCATCGAGCGCAAGCTGGAGCTTCCGCCCGAGGCAACGGCCGAGACGCTCAAGCTCACCGACCGTCAGATGCTCGAGGCCGGCTACACGCCGCTGCCGCGCTCGCTCAAAGAGGCGCTCGACGTGTTTGAGGACTCGCAGTTTATGAAGGATGCCCTCGGCGAGCACATCCACAGCTTCTTCCTCAAAAAGAAGCGCGACGAGTGGCATAAATTTGAGTCTACGATCACCGAGTGGGAGATCAAGCACTACCTGGCGAACTCCTAATCGCGCTGGCTTGTTCCAGTACGATTGAGCTCATTTCTTTGGAGGCCGATATGTCCGAAAAGAGTGCCCTGTTCATGGCGCGCACGACGCGCTTCCACGAGTTTGCCCGCAGCTTGACGACCACCCTGGGTGTCGAGGTGAGCCTGGCAACCCCCGATTCGCCGACTGCAGCGCACGACTTTGACCTGCTGATTCTCGATTCCGATGGCATCCGCAGCGACCGCATCGATCAGATTGCCAAGTGGCTTGACGATCGCGGCGGCGTCCCCATGCTGGTGATCGTCGACGACGAGGCGCTCGGTACCTTGCGCCTGCCCAATCACGCGCATGCCGACTTTGTATGCCCCACGGCGACGCCCAACGAGCTCAAGGCTCGCGCGCAGCGCCTGATGGGCGAGGAGGAGACCGTCGCCGCCGACGATGTGCTCAACATCGATAACCTCGAGATCAACCTGGCTACCTACCAGGTAACGCTCGATAACGAGCCTATCGACCTGACGCTGATGGAGTACTCGCTGCTGAGCTTTTTGGCGACGCATCCCAACCGTGCCTACAGCCGCGAGGTGCTGCTGCACCGCGTGTGGGGCTTTGAGTACTGTGGCGGCACGCGCACCGTCGACGTGCACATCCGACGCATCCGCTCCAAGGTGGGTCCGCAGATCGCGGCGCACATCACCACCGTCCGCGGCGTGGGCTATCTGTTTAAGGACTAGATTTCCACCACAAAGGGGACAGGCACCTTCGTGGTGGTTTTGACGCAGGTACGGATTCCTTTCGGGTCTGCGGCAGAACTTAAGCCTTCCTAAAAGATTGCGTTTTCATACACGTACGCCCGCATATTGGGGTACAACTCAACGTGAACAATGATGGCCCGCCACATGTTTGGCGGGCCTTTGGTTATTTGACGAAAGGATCGCAGCTATGAGCGAGTACGATTCCCAGCGTCCCCAGGATGCGGGCAACGCCGGCGAGACCCAGCAGCAGCCGCGCGTGCAGGTGGAGTCGACGCCTGCCGGCAGCAACATTCCCTACGTGCAGGCCTACGACACGCAGACCGGCAAGCCGCTGGGCGGTGCGCAGGTCGTGAACAAGCACACGGTGGTCAAGACCAAGACCAAAAAGCTGCCGATCTTTATTACGGCACTCGCCGGCTGTGCCTGCGGCGCCCTGCTGGTCATTGCGCTCATTATGAGCGGCACGCTCAATATCGGTGGCGGCAAGAATGCCGTGACGGCGGGTGCTTCGGGTTCATCGACGCAAAAGATTACGATCGATTCCGAAGACACCACGCTGGCCGAGGCCGTTTCTGCCAAGGCCCTGCCCTCCGTGGTTTCCATTACCGCCACTTCGAGCGGCAGCCAGAATGGCTCGCTTTCGCAGTCTGCCGACGAGTCGGATAGCTCGGGCAGCGTCGGTTCGGGCGTGGTGCTCGATACCGAGGGCCACATCCTCACCAACAACCACGTGGTCGATGGCTATGACCAGTACGTGGTTACCATGGACGACGGCACCACCTACGAGGCCGAGTTCGTGGGCAACGATGCCTCGAGCGACCTGGCCGTCATCAAGCTCAAGGATGCCGACGCCTCCAAGCTCACGCCGATCGAAATTGGCGACTCCTCCAAGCTCAACGTTGGCGAGTGGGTTATGGCGATCGGCTCGCCGTTCGGCAACGAGCAGTCTGTCTCCACCGGTATCGTCTCGGCGCTCTACCGCTCCACGGCCATGAGCTCTACCAGCGGCAACACTATCTACGCCAACATGATTCAGACCGATGCCGCCATCAACCCGGGCAACTCCGGCGGCGCGCTCGTCAATGACAACGGCGAGCTCGTGGGCATCAACTCGCTCATCGAGAGCTACTCGGGCTCCAGCTCAGGCGTGGGCTTTGCTATTCCCGTTAACTACGCCAAGAACATTGCCGACCAGATTATCGACGGCAAGACGCCGGTGCATCCGTACATGGGCGCTACGCTTTCGAGCGTCAATGCGCTCAACGCCCGCACCAACAAGCTGAGCACCGATAGCGGCGCGTATGTGGCGAGCGTCGTTGAGGATGGTCCTGCCGCCAAGGCCGGCATTCAGGAGGGTGACGTTATCACCAAGCTGGGCGACGACGAGATCACGAGCGCCGATGGCCTGATCATCGCGCTGCGCAGCCACGAGGTGGGCGAGAAGGTCGAGATCACGCTTATGCGCGGCAAGGAAGAGAAGAAGGTCACGGTTGAGCTGGGCTCCGATGAGGAACTGCAGAACCAGCAGCAGGACGACAGTTCGACCGACACCGGCAACGGCGGTATTA
>USMH01000124.1 GCA_900555745.1 uncultured Collinsella sp. | reverse complement strand
TCGGCATGCTGTTGGGCGTCAACGGCCCGGCGCACATCGACTTTAGCGACTACGCGCTTACCGAAACCGTCTGCAGCACGGCGCTACTGTTCATCATGTTCTACGGCGGCTTTAACACCAACATCGACCGTGCCAAGCCCGTCGCAGCGCCCGCAGCGCTGCTGAGCACGCTCGGCGTCGTCATCACCGCCGGCATCACCGGCGCGTTTGCGCACTTCGCGCTGGGCTTCGACTGGATCGGCGGCCTGCTGCTGGGCTCGGTCGTGGCGTCGACCGATGCGGCGAGCGTCTTTAGCGTGCTGCGCGAGCACAACCTGTCGCTGAGGGGCGGCACCGACTCGCTGCTCGAGGTCGAATCGGGCTCCAACGACCCCGTCGCCTACATGCTCACCGCGGTGCTCGCGACCCTCGCGGCGGGCGGCAATATCGACATTCCCGTACTGCTGGCCAAGCAGATCATCCTGGGCGTGGGGCTGGGCCTTGTCATCGGCTGGACATCCAGCCGTCTGATCGAACGCGCACACGCAACGGCCGAGGGCGCGCAGACTATCTTTTTGTTCGCCGTGGCGATCGTTGCCTACGCGCTGCCGAGCCACCTGGGCGGCAACGGCTTTTTGGCCGTGTACCTTGCCGGCATTGTGCTAGGCGCGAGCGACATCACCGGCAAGGTCGAGCTGGCGCACTTCTTCGATACCCTCACCGAGATGGCCGAAATGACCATCTTCTTTTTACTCGGCTTGCTCGTGACGCCCGCCCGCCTGCCGCAAATGCTGCTGCTGGGCCTGGCACTCATGGCGTTTATGCTCTTTGTGAGCCGCCCCATCGCCGTCGGACTGATGTTGGTGCCCTTTAAGACGAACCCTCGCCAGGTCGCGCTCGTAAGCTGGGCGGGCCTGCGTGGCGCGGCTTCGGTCGTCTTTAGCCTCTTTGCCGTGGTAGCCGGCGTTCCCGGTGGCCACGACCTATTTGACCTGGCGTTTGTGATTGCCGTGTCGAGCATTGTGGTGCAGGGCTCGCTGCTGCCAGCAGTGGCGAAGAAACTCGATATGATCGATGCAGAAGGCGACGTGCGCCGCACCTTTAACGATTACCGCGACGAAGACGGCATGTCGTTCGTCAAGCTCAAGGTGGGCGCGGGCCATCCGTTTGCCGGACGCTCGCTCGCCGATATTGGCAGCGCGACGGACATGCTTGTCGTCCTGGTGCTGCGCGATGGCGCGCACCCGGTGCTGCCCAACGGGGATACCGTGATCGAGGAGGGCGACCTGTTGGTGATGGCTGCCCCGACGTTTGAAGAGCGTGCCGAGGTTACGCTGCGCGAGGTCACCGTGACACCCCACGGTCGCCTGGCAGGGCTGCGCCTGCGCGATGTGCCACAAGGCAAGCATCCCTTTATCGTGGTGATGCTCAAGCGCGACGGCCAAACCATCATCCCCGACGGCAACACCCTCATTTACGCCGGCGACGAAGCCGTCATCGCCACCCTGGCGTCGTAGCCATCCCCACCCATAAGTTGCGGTGAAATAGGGACTGAATAGGCCTTCTAGCAGCCTAAACAGTCCCTATTTCACCGCAACTTATTTAGGGAATGGGGTTGAAGTTCAATCGCGGCTACCAGTCCTCGTCTGCGCCGTAGTCATCGTCCGCGTCATCGTCGACGGCAAAGTCGCGGAGGTCGAGGCCTTCGCGTTCGGCTCGGGCTAGGAGCTCTTGGGGCGACTCGTCCTCGATATCCACTACGTCGAGCATGGCGGCCGGAAAGCCCACGTCGGCTGCACTCCCCGCGCGGTCGAGCAGGCTCTCGCGCAGCTGATCTACATCAACGTCTATCTTCATGGTGAAACCTCCTACCGGCCAATCGCGACCGAACAAACCGCACGCCCAAATGGGGTGCAATAAACCCCAGATACGGCCATAATAAAACAATGAACATCAGGGAGGTTACGGACGATGGATAAGCTCGATGCCATGACGGCACAAGTTAGAGACTTTTGTGATGCACGCGACTGGCGTAAATATCACACGCCAAAAGAGCTCGCCATCGGCATGGCAACTGAGTCCTCCGAGCTCCTTCAGCTCTTTCGTTTTATGAGCGACGAGCGCATTGCAGAAATGTTCGAAGACGCCGAGCAACGTCAAGCCATCGAAGACGAAATTGCCGACACGCTCCTTTTCCTCCTGCGTTTCGCAGATTTAAACAGAATCAATCTCCCAGCTGCGCTCTCGTCCAAACTCGTGCGCAATGGCGAGCGCTACCCCATCAACGCATCATTTGTCGAATACAGAAAGGCGGGCCACCGTGAGTAATGAGTTCGCCCTTCGACAATACACGCTTCCCCTGCCCCAGCCCTTTGAGACAAGCGAATCGCTTCAGGACTTTGGCACGCCAAAGCCTGGAGCCCATCATGACGAGAGTTGGCCCGTCCTTTACATTCTTACCAACAGCAGAAACAAGACGGCATACATCGGCCAAACAACCAACTACCAGCGCCGTATGAAACAACACGGTGCAAACGTGGACAAGGACTTCGACCGGACCCTTCTGATCGACAATCCCACCTTCAACCAATCCGCAACGTTCGAGTTCGAGAATCGACTTATTGAGCTGTTCTGTGCTGACGAAAAATACCAGGTCGCCAATGCCAACAACGGCTATGCCCAATTCGATTATTTTGAGCGGCCTCAGTATCGCCAGAAGTTCCGAGACCTCTGGACAAAGCTTCGCGAAGAAAACTACGCGATTCATCCGATTGAAGAGCTCGAGAACTCCGATCTGTTCAAGTTCTCGCCTTTTAAGACGCTTACGCCCGACCAATACGAAACGATCGAGACGATTTTTAAACGTCTCGAACAGGAGCATGAAGACGTAAAACATGGCGGCTCAAAAAGAGAACGTATAACCGTCGTGAATGGCGCGCCGGGAACAGGTAAAACAATCCTCGCCATCAGTCTCATGTTCAAAATCAAAAATGAGCCCAACCTTTCCGGCCTGCGAGTCGGTTTTGTCACCCCCATGGATTCCCTGAAAAAGACCCTCAGGAAACTCACGCACTTCCTTCCAGGGTTAAAGCCTGGCGATATCTTGAGCCCCAGTGACGTAACCAAAAATGATCGTTATGACATCCTACTTGTCGATGAAGCACATCGACTGGGTAATTATCTAAGCATGGGCTCCGGCATCAAGGCCTTCTATAGCACCTGTGATCGTCTCGACCTTCCGCATACGAGCAACCAAGTTGACTGGATATTCAAATGCTGCGACAAGGCATATCTGTTTTATGACCCCAAGCAGCAAGTCAGGGCATCCGGCCTCAATCGAGACGGTCTTGAGCGGCGACTTAACCAACTCGAAGAAGAGGGCATTGAAACTGAAGAGTTCAGCCTAAGCACGCAAATGCGAGTACGCGGCGGCGATGAGTATCTCGACTTTGTATATGATCTACTCGACAACAAGGCGTACATGCATGCCGGCATGAAATTCGAAGAACTCTTTTCATCGGAGCCTTACGATTCGCGAGCCGGGGATCCGGACAGCGATACCCCCAGATACCAGTTTGGAATCGTCGACCAATTTGAGGATTTCTGTTCCCTGCAGCAAGCCAAGGAAGAGGAAGTTGGTCTATCCCGCATGACGGCAGGTTTTGCGTGGAAGTGGGAAACGAAGAAACACAAAGACGCGTTCGACATCGTCATTGAGGGCATCCCTAAACGTTGGAACTCGAGTCAAAAGGATTGGGTTAACTCCCCCAACGCCGTCAACGAGGTCGGATGCATCCACACGGTGCAGGGCTACGACCTCAACTACGGCTTCGTAATTCTGGGGCCAGACATTTACTACGACAACGACAAAGGGGGCGTCTGCGTTAACAAGGCAAACTTCAAAGATACCGTCGCAAAGAAAAAGGCAAGCGACGACGACCTAAGAAAGATTATCGTCAACGCCTACTACGTTCTCATGACGCGTGGCATGCTGGGAACGTTTCTTTATGTATGCGACCCGGCGCTCAAGGAGTATTTGTCACGGTATATCCCGGTGATATAGACCTAACGACCGCCCTCCCCCATGTAACAATCCTGTAAATCATAGCGGCGCACTCGAGTTTTACCGTGATGCGGTCGCGCCCGGCGCTCCACTGTGCTAAAGTATCCCGAACGTTCAAACGACTACGAGGGGAACTAGAAGATGGCACGTGTGCACAACTTCTCAGCTGGCCCGGCCGCACTG
>USMH01000123.1 GCA_900555745.1 uncultured Collinsella sp. | reverse complement strand
TCTTTAAGTCCGACATCATCATGGACCTCATGCGCGTGCTGGGCTGCGGCGTGGAGATCAAGGACAAGCGCATCAAAAACCTTGGTGCCTTTGACCTGGACAACCTCAACTGGAACAAGGTCATCATCTGTACGGACGCCGACGTCGACGGTTACCACATCCGCACGCTCGTGCTCACCATGCTTTACCGCCTGGTGCCCACGCTTATCGACGAAGGTTACGTGTATATCGCCGAGTCGCCGCTCTACGAGATCAACTGCAAAGAGAAGACCTACTTTGCCTACACCGAGCTCGAGAAGAATGGCATCCTCAAGGAGATCGGCGACCAGAAGTGTTCCATCAACCGCTCCAAGGGTCTTGGTGAAAACGATCCAGACATGATGTGGCTCACCACCATGAACCCCGAGACGCGTCGCCTGATCAAGGTTGAGCCCGAGGACGTCACCAAGATGGAAACCATGTTCAATCTGTTGCTGGGCAACGACGAGGCGGGCCGCAAGCGCCATATCTCGGAGCACGGCAAAGAATACCTGGACCAGTTGGACCTGCAGTAGCAGCAAATCGATAACGACGGCCCATAAGAAGTTCAAGAGGAAATCGTGGCAAAGAAGAAGACGAAGAACCAGCCTAAGAAAAAGCAGGTCAACGCCGAGAACGTCATCGGCCTGCACTCCGAGGTCACCGATCAGCCGATTACGCAGACGCTCGAGGTCAACTACATGCCCTACGCCATGAGCGTCAACGTCTCGCGTGCATTCCCCGAGATCGACGGCTTTAAGCCCTCGCACCGCAAGCTGCTCTACACCATGTACAAGATGGGCCTGCTCAAGGGCGAGCGCCAGAAGAGCGCCAACATTGTGGGCCAGACCATGAAGCTCAACCCGCACGGCGACGCCGCAATCTACGAGACGATGGTGCGTCTGGCAACCGGCAACGAGGCGTTGCTCGCACCGTTCGTTGAGTCGAAGGGCAACTTTGGCAAGTACTATTCGGGCGACCTGAGCTACGCCGCCTCGCGTTACACCGAGGCCAAGCTCTCCCCCATCAGCGCCGAGATCTTCAAGGACATCGACAAGGACCCGGTCGACTTCGTCGACAGCTACGACGGCGCCATGAAGGAGCCGCGCCTGCTGCCCACCACGTTCCCCAATATCCTCGTCTCAGCCAACAAGGGCATCGGTGTCGCCATGGCGTCCGACATCTGCGGCTTCAACCTCAACGAGGTCTGCACTGCCACAATGCACTACCTGCAGGACCCCGACTGCGACCTGCTCGAATACATGCCCATGCCCGACTTCTCGACCGGCGGCGAGATCATCTACCGCCGCGAGGAGATGGAAAAGATTATCGAGACCGGCCTTGGCAGCTTCCAGATCCGCTCCCGCTGGCGCTGGATTCCCGAAGAGCGCATCATCGAGGTCTACGAGATTCCCTACACCACCAAGACCGATGTCATCATCGAGCGCATCGTCAAGCTCTCCAAAGAGGGCAAGGTCAAGGAGATCGCTGACATCCGCGACGAAACCGACCTCTCGGGCTTGCGCATCGCCATCGACCTTAAGCGCGGCGTCGACCCCGACAAGCTCATGGCCAAGCTCTATCGCTCGACCACGCTGCAGGATTCGTTCTCGTGCAACTTCAACGTGTTGGTCGATGGTTACCCTCGCGTTATGGGCGTGCGTCAGATCCTGCACGAGTGGGTCAAGTGGCGTATTGAGTCCACGCGTCGCCGCATTAACTTTGACCTGGGAAAAAAGTCCGAGCGCCTGCACCTGCTGCACGGCCTCGAGGCGATCCTGCTCGACATCGACAAGGCGATCGCCATCATCCGTGGCACCAAGCTCGAGGCCGAGGTCGTGCCCAACCTTATGCGCGGCTTCGACATCGACGAGACCCAGGCCGAGTTTGTTGCCGAGCTCAAGCTCCGCAACATCAACGAGGAGTACATCCTCAACCGCACCAAGGACATCGCTAAGCTTGAGGGCGAGATTGCCGAGCTTGAGGAGATCCTCTCCAGCGAGGAGAACATCAAGAAGGTCATCAGCGACGAGCTGGCCGCGGTCAACAAGAAGTATGTGATGCCGCGCCGCACGGGCAGGATCGAGCCCCATGAGGTTATCGAAGTAAGCTTGGAGCCCGAGGTCGAGGAGTACCCGGTCACCATCATGCTCTCGCGCGATGGCTACCTTAAGAAGATGACGGACCGCGTGCTCAAGAAGTCGACCACGCTCAAGTACAAAGACGGCGACAAACCCTTTATCGAGTTCCCGTCCTCCAACACCCACGAGTTGCTGGTCTTTACCAACAAGAGCCAGGTGTACAAGTGCAAGGTTGCGGCGTTTGAGGATACCAAGTCGGCCCAGCTGGGCTCGTACCTGCCGACCGATCTTGAGATGGAACCCGACGAGAGTGTCATCTGGGTCATCGACCCCGAGGACTACAAGGCCGACGTGCTGTTTGTCTTTGAGAACGGCCGCGTGGTGCGCGTCGCGCTTTCTGGATACGTCACCAAGACCAACCGCAAACGCCTCAAGAACGCCATCTACGGTGGCAGCAAGCTGCTGTATGCCCAGGTGCTCAACACAGATCGCGACATCGCGCTGGTCTCGAGCGACTATCGTTTGATGAACTTCAACACGTCGCTGCTCAAGACCAAGACGACCACCAACACGCAGGGTGTCCAGGCCTTTACCGCCAAGAAGGGCCGCTCGGTCACCACCGTCGGCACGACCGAGGAAATCCTTGGCACCGGCGTCTCGGCCGAAAAGTTCACCGCGCAGAGCCTACCCTCCGCCGGTGCCCTCATGAAGGAAAACGACATGCCGAGTCTGTTTGACTAGGTACCACGGCAACGAGACCGTTAGATACTTCGCAAAGCGACGAGGCCCGGAGCGCAACGGCATTGCGCCCGGGACTCGTCGTTTTTCTTCTCAACTATTTCTTAACGCAGATTAATTGATTTCTGCTTATTTTTCTGCGTTAAAAAATGTCAGCGTCACTGCTTCGATGCCCTTTGGTCGGTCGTTAGCAAAACTTGCAAAAATTAGCAAAACTTGCAAAAATTAGCAAAACATGCAAAGGAGACACCATGGAGTACAGCAAGAACCCCTTTACCCCGACGTTCGGAAGTATCCCTCCCTTTCTAGCGGGTCGCGAGCATATTCTGCGTGACATCAACCGTGGTTTTATCAACGGCCCGGGAGATCCAAACCTGTCGACTATTTTTACGGGCGCAAGGGGAACGGGCAAGACGGCGCTTCTCTCGCTCCTTTCAGAAACGGCGCTTGAACACGGTTGGATCGCAGCAAATGTCTCCGCCATGCCAGGCATGCTCGAAGATATTATCGAGCGAACCAAAGAAGCCGCAGATAGCTACCTCTCACAGCCTCATGCGCGCATAAACGGCGTTCAAATTGGTCCAGTGGGCATCGATTGGACATATGCTCAAGAGGTCCAGGGCAACTGGCGCACACGCATGAATGGCATCTTTAAGCAACTCGAAAAACATGACATCGGACTTCTCATTACCATCGATGAAGTCACCGTCAATCTCGAAGAAATGCTTCAATTTGCCTCTGTTTACCAGCACTTTGTACGCGAAGGTAAAAAAGTTGCCCTACTCATGGCAGGACTGCCCTACAAAGTATCGGCGTTGCTGCGTAACGATTCTGTCTCGTTCCTCAGGCGTTCCCAATATCATCAGTTAGGACGAATCACTGACGTTGAAATTGCAAACGCGTTTCGCAAAACCGTTGAGGCCGGAGGACGTTCAATCACACCAGAAGCGCTCGAGAATGCTGTGAAGGCCGTCGACGGATTCCCCTACATGATGCAGCTCGTCGGATATCGCACTTGGGATGTTTCGGAGAACTCGCCCCAAATCAGTGCATCCGATGTCCAGCAGGGTTCCCTACTCGCACGCATGGAGCTGCGTGATCGCATTCTCGAAACGACCTATCGAGAGCTTTCCGATAAAGACATTGAGTTTTTACTCGCGATGCTGCCCGATTCTGGCCCCAGCAGGATCTCGGAGATAGCCAAACGCATGGGCGTCGCCAGCAACTACGCAAGCCAATACAAACGCCGCCTTCTCGAGGACGGCGTCATCGGGGAACGTGGGCGTGGTCTCGTTGGCTTTGACATCCCCGCATTCAGGGAGTTCCTGAGCGAGAAAGTCTCCTAGCACGCGGAGATTGTCCATAAGGACATCAACGCATGGCAATCAGTAATCCTCTTGGTAAGGGAAGTAG
>USMH01000122.1 GCA_900555745.1 uncultured Collinsella sp. | reverse complement strand
TTCCGTGCCCTCGGATTGGGTCATAGTGTCTGTCCGTCCTCTACCTGCGGCGTTGTCTTGCTCCGGATGCGGCAGTTAGGGACGCTCCTTTTCTGCCGGCAGTTTGGGACACTCCTTGGGTAGTCGTTTAAGAACGTCCCCAACGACTACCCGGGGGAGCTGCCTTCCCTCGTGGCGGTCTTCTAGCAGAAAAACCAAGTGAGTAGGCTTTTGCAGGAGGCCAAGCACGCCCCAAAACGCCACAGTTCTGACCTGCGGTTTTATTGAGCATTTGTCACGATGTGCTCGGCAGGTTCAAAAAAGTCTACTCACTTGTATCTGAGACGCACCAGGTTGGCAAAAACCGCCGCGAAAGGGCCCCTGGTCCCTTCGCGGCGGTCATACGCCTCTGATTTTGCGACGATTTTGCCCGCTTGTTACTCGCTGTAGCGGGTGGCTATGGCGGCTCGTACCATGCCGGTGCTCATGAGGTAGGTCACCAGGAAGTAGCCACCGTATGCTGCCAGGAAGATTGCACAGGTGAGGCCCACGGTGCCGCCGATGCTCATATTTCCGAAAATGCTCACCAGCTCGATGATCACCTTAAGTGCCACAAAGGAGTGTGCCAGGCCCATTGCCAGCGGGAACAGGAAGAATACCGCTTGCTGCGCCATCACCGAATGGCGAATCTGGCGGTCGTCGCAGCCGATCTGTGCCAGCACACGATAGCTGCGGCTGCCGTCGGCCACGTTGGAGAGTTGCTGGATCGACAGAATCGCCGCGCATGCAACGACCAATACAAAGCCGATGTAGATGGCTAGGTAGCTAATAAGACCGTTCATTTGCGCTGCTTGCGTGTACATCTCGGAGCGTGTGATGAAGGTTCCCCACGACCCCGGCTCTTTGCCGTCAACGAGCAGATTGTCGAGCAGAGTGTATTTAATGCTCTCGTCTGCCTCGGTCGTATCCATCCCCTGTTTGTAGTTAACGAGCAGGCTACTGGAATACGGCTGCAGATTAAGTTGGGACAACAGCTCGTCGGCAACGACGACGGTACCCGGATTACTACCCATCGCCGAGTTGGCGATGGCCGCCGTATCTTCGTCCGACTTATCGGTTGCGGGCTTGAGCGTATGCCCACCCAAGGTAAGGGCATGGCCGCCAGCCATATACTTGGTGTACATGTCGACCAGCTCGCCGCCCATATCACACGTGAGCAGATACTGGTCGTGACCGATGTGCACCGGCTCCTCGCCCATCATCTGGCGCAGTTTGTTGTACTGGCTCGCCGGCGTCACAAACAGACCCATCGTATCGGCATTGCTACCCCCGAACGCCTTGGGAAGCTTTTCGCCCATGGTCTTGCACATCTCACTTGGAGTCACCGAAGGATTCGAGCCGCCAAACGGGTAGCTCAGATACGAATCGATCTGTACATGCTCGCCGGCAACATCGGCGATATTGACCTTCTTGCCGGTCTCGTCGTTGTTGTCCGCCGACTTGCCTTTAATACCGTCTGCAACGTTATCGGAGTCGACACGATCGCCGTGCCATGCGGAGTACAAATCGACCGTACTATCAGCCAGCACCATGCGATCGGCTTCAGACGGATTGATGTACTCTTTGTAGTAGTCGAGCGTATCGGGCGTGTAATAGACATACGTCTGTGACACGTCAACAGGGTTATAGCGCTCCAGGTTTTCGTTCATCACATTGGCAATCGATATACCGCACGTCACCGAGGTGATGGCCAAAAACAGGAGCATCGCGATGACACCCATCGAAAAGCACACCGTGTTGACCTTGGCCGCAAGCTGGCGCACGGTAAACATGTTGAGGCCGCGCCAATACACGCCGCGCAGGCTCTGCAGCAGCTTAATGAGCATGCCCGAGAGTCCCCAGAACAGGGCAAAGGTGCCCACGGTAACCATAGCGGTCGTAATACCAAACTGGTTCATGGCCTCTTGCAGCTTGCTGTCCGTCGCGGTTAACGGGAACCCATCACGTAGCAGACGGTAATAGGCCACGCCCACAAGCGCCACGCCCACGGCAAAGATGGCAATCGCAATCCAGGGGTTGCGTGTCTTGATGCTCTCGTTGCGACGCTCGGCACCCATAAGCTCGATGAGTTTGGTACGACGCACGGCGCGAAGGTTCAGCAGTAGCGTGAGCACAAACATTACGAGCATGCAGGCAAGGGTCAGATTGAACGCATGCACCGAGAAAAAGAAGTGGAAATTGGCGATCTGTGTCTTAAAGAGCGAGGCCGTAAAGAACGTCATGAGCTGGGAGAGTCCCACACCCAGCACAATGCCGGCGACAAAGGCGCCGACCGAGACAATCACCGTCTCGAGCGCCATGATCGTGGCGACGCGCCCGCGCCCCATGCCGAGCACCTGGTACAGGCCAAACTCCTTCTTGCGGCGTTTCATGATGAAGTTATTGGCATACACCATCAAAAAGGCCATGACACCGGCCAAAAAGTACGTCAGGTCGCCGAGCATGCTGCCCATTACCTGCGCTAAGCCCTTTTCATCGATGCCGGCGATGTCGACCTGCATCGAGATGGTGTTAAAGGCATAGAAGACCGTGACGCCCAGGGTGAGCGTCAAAAGGTAGACGAGGTAGTCGCGGCCGGCGCGGCGGACGTTGCCCCAAGCGAGTTTACAGAGCATCGGAGCCCTCACCGCCCATCATGGCAACGACCTCCATAATGCGGTCGAAGAACTCTCGGCGGTCGGTGTCGCCGCGGCGCAGCTCGGTGAAGATCTTGCCGTCGCGAATAAACAGCACACGGCTCGTGTAACTGGCGGCAAAGCTGTCGTGCGTGACCATGAGCACGGTGGCACGTAGGCGGCGGTTAAGGGCCTCTAGGCTCTCGAGCAGCAGGCGAGCGCTCTTGGAATCGAGGGCGCCGGTGGGCTCGTCGGCCATAATCATGGTGGGGTCGGTGACGAGCGCGCGAGCCGCGGCGACGCGCTGCTGCTGGCCGCCGGACATTTGGTAGGGATACTTGTCGAGCACCTGACTGATGGAAAGGCGCGCTGCCACATCCTGCACGCGGGTCGAGATCTCTGCCGAGTTTGTGCGGGCGATGGTGAGCGGCAGGGCGATGTTCTCGCGTGCCGTGAGCGTATCGAGCAGGTTGGAGTCCTGGAAGATAAAGCCGAGCTCCTCGCGGCGGAACTGCGAAAGCTTAGCCTGCTTCATGCGTGTTACGTCCTGCCCGTTGATGCGGATCGTGCCGCTCGTGGCGCTATCGATGGTCGACACGCAGTTGAGCAACGTCGACTTGCCCGAGCCCGAAGCGCCCATGATGCCCACGAACTCACCGCGGTTGACGGTAAAGCTGACGTCGTTGAGCGCACGGGTCACGTTGCCCAGCGCTCCATATACCTTTTCGAGATGCGCGACCTCCAGTACCGGGGTCGCCATGTGCGTGGTTTGCATACCGAGTCCTTTCTTGCGATTAGTCTACGGCATCTATAGTCGCAAGAAGACGAGTCGGCTACCATCGATATGGCTTACGCTTGCCTTACCGTTGTGTAAGGTACGGGTAGCCACCCTGTTATGTTTTGATGTTGAGGGAGGACTCCTGTTGAAGACTGTTCATGTTGCCGCTGGGATCATTCGCAAGGAAGGATCCGATGAGCTGCTTGCCGTGCAGCGCGGCTATGGCGACATGCAGGGACTTTGGGAGTTCCCCGGTGGCAAGCTCATGCGCGGCGAGACGCCCGAGGACGCTGTACGCCGCGAGCTCATGGAAGAGCTACGGGTCAAAGTCACCAACCTGCGCGATTTTTACACCGTTGAGTACGACTACCCCGATTTCCATCTCTCCATGGAGTGCTACTACTGCTCGCTCGCCGATGAATCCGATGAGCCGCAGAAGCACGACCGCCAACTCGATATCCGCTGGATTCCGCGCACCTCGCTTGCCACGGTGGAATGGATGCCCGCCGACAAGGGGCTCATTGATGCCCTGATTGAGCTGAAGGAAGACCGGCTTGAGGCCAACGCCGCCAACCGCACCGAGTCCACCACAGCCGACGAGCCCGTTACCAAACCCAAGCGCAAAGCCAAGCGCCGCAGCAAAAAGCGTCCCAAGCCCGGTCTGCTCGACGGCATCGATACCTCGGACCTCTCCGCTGACGAGCGCGAACTGGTACGCCGTCGCGCCGCTATAAAAAAGTCCATGAAGGGCAACAAGCGTGCGAACACCAAGCCCGAGCTGCTCGTTCGCCAGCGCCTGCGCGCCGCGGGCCTTACGG
>USMH01000121.1 GCA_900555745.1 uncultured Collinsella sp. | reverse complement strand
CGGCGCCGGCCTCGATGAGCAGCGGCACGCGCTCGGCATAGTCGCGGGTGTTGATGCCGGCGCCGACCATGTAGCGCTTGTCGCCGTCGAGCAGCTCGTTGGGGTTGGTCTTGTGGCTGTCGTAGTCCTTGCGGAAGACGATGCCCATGAGGTGATCGTTGTCGTCGACGATGGGCAGGGCGTTGAGCTTGTTGTCCCAGATGACGTCATTAGCGACCTTGAGGCTGATGTTCTTGTCGCCCACGATGAGCTGCTCACGCGGGGTCATGAACTCGGAGACCTTCGTCTGGTGGTCATCGCGGCTGGGGCGATAGTCACGGCTGGTGACGATGCCCAGGAGCTTACCCTTGGGAGTGCCGTCGTCGGTAACCGGCATGGTGGAGTGACCGGTCTTCTCCTTGAGCTCGATGACCTGCTCCATGGTCATGTCGGGGGTCAGCGTGGAATCGGACTGAACGAAGCCGGCCTTGTGATCCTTGACGGCCTTGACCATAGCGGCCTCGGACTCGGCGCTCTGGGAACCATAGATGAAGGACAGACCACCCTCGGTAGCGAGCGCGACACCCATGTCGACGCCCGAGACGGACTGCATGATGGCGGAAACCATGGGGATGTTCAGGGTGATTGCCGGCTTCTCACCGCGCTTGAAGCGGGTCAGCGGCGTCTTAAGAGAGACGTTGTTGGGGATGCACTGCGAGGACGAATAGCCAGGAACCAGCAGATACTCCGAAAACGTGTGGGACTCACCGGGAAAGAACGTAGCCATGTTTCTCCTTTTTCCATGCGACCGGTCGGCTGCAGGCCTCGTAGGACCCAGCCCAACCTTGGGCGCCCAATACTGGGGAAGTATCTTAACGCACTTTGACTGCTACAATGCATGATTTAAGAAGAGCACACGAGGGTTTGACGCTGGCATTGCGTTTGCCCAGCAAACACTTTAGCGGGGAGACGTGGAGCACATGGAGTACAAGACGACGGCAAAGCTGGTCATTCAAGCGTGCGACAAAGATCTACCGGGCGTGTTTGGTCACGGCTGCGTCTTGCTGCTGCAAGGTATCGCCCGCGAGCACTCGCTCAACCGTGCCGCAAAGAGCATGGGTATGGCGTATTCCAAGGCCTGGCGCATTGTGAACGAGGCCGAAGGTCAGCTGGGCTGCAAGCTCATCGAGCGCGACGGAGCCCGCGGATCATCGCTCACCCCAGCTGGCGAGCGAGCCATAGCGGCCTACGAGGAGCTGCAGACCGACATCAACCAAGTAATTGCCGCAAAGGCCAACGACCTCATCGCCAGCATAAAAGAATAGCCAATTTAGGACGGGGCCTTATAGCCACACAACCCCTTCTCATAAGTTGCGGTGAAATAGGGACTGTTTATGCGGTTAAAGCCGTAAATCAATCCCTATTTCACCGCAACTTATGAAGTCGAGGATGATTTAGCTAGTTGCGGAGGGCATTATCTAGGGTGGCGGCCACGATCAAGGGGTCGTCGGTGCCGGCGAAGAGGCGGATGGTGCTCCCCTGCTTGCCGCGTGGGGCCGAAAGGCGCGTCGCTGCGCCGCCGGCGGGCGATGTGCGGAACTCCCCCGACAAAGCATCGAACAGCTCCCCTGCGCTAAGCTCGATAAGATCAAATTCAACTGCCGGGCCAAAGCCGTGCTCGAGGATTCCCGTTGCAACAGCATGGTCGGGATGCGAGCTCAGTCCGGGATAGCGCACGTTGCGCACCATCTCGTTGGCGGCCAGATACTCGGCTAGCGCACGGGCGCGATCGAAATGCGCCTGCATGCGGACATCGAGCGAGTCCAGCCCGCGCTCCAGTACACCGGCCTCGTCAGCAGGCATATCAAGCTTGGCCAAGCCACAGCCCTCAAGCAGGGCATGCGCGCACTCAGCCGCGGCATCCACGCGATGGCGCTTGAGCTGCGAGCGCGCGACCGATACGGCAACCAACTTGCGCGGAGCCTTGCCGGCGCACACGCGGTCGAGCGCCTCGAGCGACAGCACGGCACCCAAACGCAGCGGATCGCAGCCAAAAGCCGACGCCACCGTGTTATCCACCACAAACAGCGCATGGGCCTCACGAGCAGCGCGGCCCAGAGCGCGCAGATCGGGCACACGCAGACCAAACCCGCCGATGGAGTTGACGAACCACCACAAGTGCGGACCCTCGACATCAAACGAAGCATCAAAGCCCTCGGACGCAGCGGCAAACGCCTCGGCGGACGGCGAGCCCACCAGCGCGACATCGCAACCATCAAAGCCGTGCGCAAACGCATCGGCAAAGTCATCGGCAAACGCAACCAGACGATCGCCGGGACGTACAACCCCCAACAGAGACAGCGCCGCCGGCACATGCAGGGCCGCAAGCAACCGCGCCTCACGCGCGCCGGTCCTCAAAGCCCAGGCCTCTTCTAGCTGCTGTACGCCCATACGGCACCGTCCCTTCAAAACAAAAACCCACGATGCGGGTGTTCCCCGCATCGTGGGCAACGGCTGCAGTATAACGCCGATATGCGACGAATCGCCTAGATGTTGAGCGTGTGATAGTTCAAACTCGCACCCGGAGCGCCAACGGTCACGCCATAGGCCTCAGGATAGATGCGCGTCGAGAACACGAGCGCGCCATCATTCACAAACACCTCGACCGACGAGACATCGCCAACAATGCGCACGTTACGAACCTCGTCGACGGGCTCCCAGCGCACGGTACGACCGCAGCCGGCAGAAGCGCGACCCTCATCGGTAAATCGCATCTCAAAGCGCGAGGGCAGTTCGCCCTCGGCGGGCACAAACGCCAGCTTCAGCTCGCCGTCAACGGTCGCGGTGAACGCGCCGTCGACACCGTCGACAACAACGTCAAAGCAGGCGTCGCCGGCGACCTCCAACGAGCCCGCCCCCACACGCACCGAGGCATAATGGTGCTCAATCTCGCGCGCCGGCTGCTGCAGCACTACACCGCCGGCACCGGCTGTAAGCTCACGCGGCACCGTCATGCAGTGCTGCCAGCCGCACGCCACGGTGGGTGCGTTGCCATAGGTCAGCTCATCGGGCATACCCATCCAGCCGATCAGGATGTGGCGACCGTCCTCGGCCGCGAACTCCTGCGGAGCATAGAAGTCAAAACCAGCGTCCCACAGGCGGAACTCGCCCAGCTCATAGGCACCGTCACCACCGGTAATGTCGCCCGTTACAGGCATGTAGCCAGCAGCGTAAACGTTGCCGCGGTCCCAACGACCGCCCTCAAGACCCTGGGGCGAGAAGGACAGGTACTTCGCCGGTACGCCGCAATCCGCCTCGAGCTCCAAATACCCCGGGCACTCCCACATAAAGCCAAAACGCTCGGGCGTAGACACGCGGCTCTCGAGCTCCCAACTCAGCATATCGGCCGAGCCATACACCAGGATCTCGCCCACATCGCGCCCGGCACCCTCGCCGTGCATGTCACAAAAACGGCTCTCGACATGAGGACCGTCAACGCGACGACGCGCGCCCAGCACCATGTGGTAACGCCCGTCATCATCGCGCCACACCTTGGGGTCACGCACGTGGCAGGTCAAATCCTCGGGATAATCATCGGACGCCAGCACCACGCGCTTTTGGCTGAACTCCCGACCGGCAAGGCCATCAACGCTCTCGACATAAACAGTATCGGCGCGGCGGCCGGTATTGACGTAGTCGTACGTACCGTCCGCATCGGAAAGCTTAACGTTGCCCGTATAGAGCACGCGAATGCGACCGTCTTCGGCAAGCGCGGAGCCCGAATACACACCGTGGCAATCAAACGGCTCGTCGGGCAGCAGCGGAGCGCCAACATATTCCCAGTTCATAAGGTCGCGGCTTGTGGCATGGCCCCACATCTTTACGCCGCCGTTCACATCAAACGGGGCATACTGAAAGTACGCGTGAAACACGCCATCGGCCTGGCAAAGCCCGTTGGGGTCATTGAGCCAACCCGTCGGCGGCATAATATGGAAGTGCTGGCCATACGCGCCATGACCGCACTCAGAGGCGGCAGCGTCAACAGCAGCAACCAGCTTTGCAAGGTCGCGACCATGTGCATTAGACATATCAAAGTCCTAACGGATCGAAAGTAACAAGGCGCCAGAGACCGGCACCAGATACGGGAAACGCCCGCGAGCATACAGCCCGCGGGAACCCCTCAATCAAAAGCTCTTAGGCCTGCTCGGAAGCCTTGGGCTCGTCCTTGTACAGGACAAACGAGATAGCAAAGGACACGACCGCGGCAACCGCGAAC
>USMH01000120.1 GCA_900555745.1 uncultured Collinsella sp. | reverse complement strand
TCCGTTGACGGCTCGCGTTTCTGTGAGGGGGCGCGGGCCGGTTTTCTATCAGCCCAATTGGCCCAGCGGGCTGGACGTGCATTGTTCTTTTGTTTGCGGCGCTGCCTCATTACCTTTCTGCTAAAGGCACGACGTTCACAATGGATCGTGTGAGATGATATGTGAAGGAGAAGATTCCCATGGAGTTTGTTCTTGATAACGGCTCTGTCCGCATTGCGTTGAGCACGGCTGGCGGATCGTTCACTTCTATTACGGCCAACGGCCGTGAGTACCTGTGGCAGGGTGACCCGGCGGTCTGGTCGGGCCAGGCACCCATTTGTTTCCCGATCTGCGGCGGCCTTCGTGACGGTCGCGCAATGACCATGGGCGGCCGCGAGGTTAAGCTCGCCCGTCACGGCTTTGCTCGCAAACAGGAGTGGAAGCTCGAGGAGCAGGGCGACAACATGGTCGCGCTGAGCCTAAGCTCTGCCGACCATGCCGAGTTGCTCGAGCAGTACCCGTATCCGTTTAAGATCGTTGCTCGTTACACGATCGATGCGGCTAAGGTGGCCGTGTCGTACGAGGTGACCAATGAGGGCACCGAGGACATGCCGTTCTTTGTGGGCGGTCACCCTGGCTTTAAGTGCCCGCTTGACGAGGGCGAGTCCTATGACGACTACGAGCTCCATTTTGATCAGCGCGAGGCCGCCGAGCTCTGTACTGCCGTTCCTTCGACGGGTCTGATTGATGTTGAGCATCGCAGCAAGAACCCCATGATCGACCAGAACCTGCCGCTGACCCACGAGCTCTTCGACTTCGCGGAGACCATCTTTGACGTGCTCGAGAGCCGCGTGGTTACGCTGACCAAGAAGACCGAGGACAAGGGCGTGCGCCTGACGTTCCCCGATATGCCGTACCTGATTGTGTGGAGCAAGCCCGAGGGCGACTTTGTGGCCGTGGAACCGTGGGGCGGCCTGTCCACCTGCTCCGACGAGGACGATATTCTGGAACACAAGCGCGGCTGCCTGGTGGCCAAGCCGGGGGAGACCGTCACCCGCGGCTTTGAGATCGAGATCCTTTAACGAGCTATCGTATGTTTGGGGCCGCGCGTGTCGTGCCCCGGAAACAGGAGTTCAATATGATTCTGACCGTTACCATGAACCCGTCGATTGATACGCGCTATCAGCTCGATAAGCTGATCATCGACGATGTTAACCGTGTGACGCCCGAAAAGACCGCTGGCGGCAAGGGCCTCAACGTGAGCCGTGTGCTGCTGCAGTTGGGCGACGATGTGCTCGCGACCGGTCTGCTCGGCGGTCACATGGGTGCCTATATGGCCGAGCTCATGGATGTCGATGGCGTCAAGAACGACTTTGTGCCCATCGCCGGTGAGACGCGCATCTGCCTGAATATCCTGCACGAGGGCAACCAGACCGAGCTGCTGGAGAGCGGCCCGCAGATCGCCCCGGCCGAGCTCGAGGCCTTTACGGCCAAGTTCGCCGAGCTTGCAGCGAAGGCGGACGTTGTGACGCTTTCGGGCTCGCTGCCGCGTGGCGTCGATGCCGGCTACTATGCCGAGCTCGTCAAGATCGCCGAGGAGGCGGGCGCCAAGGTGCTGCTCGACACCTCGGGTGCATCGCTGGAGGCCGCGCTGGAGTCCGACGCTAAGCCTGAGCTCGTAAAGCCCAACCTGACCGAGATTAACGGCCTGCTGGGTACGTCCTTTACGACCGATGATGTCGATGCCCTGCGCGAGGCGCTCGCCGTCGATGGCCGCTTTGCCGGTATTCCCTGGGTTGTCGTTTCGATGGGCGCTGCCGGTTCGGTGGGCTTCCATGAGGGTCGCGCGTTCCGCGCCAAGACGCCCGCGATTGCGGCTGTGAACGCGACGGGTTCCGGCGACTCGACCATCGCCGGCTTTGCACATGCCATTGCTGCTGGTGCCGACGACGTCACGGTGCTCAAGACCGCCAATACCTGCGGCAAGCTCAACGCCATGGATCCCAAGACCGGCCACCTGGTCATGGACCGCTGGGACGAGGTCTACAACAGCGTTGAGGTCGTAGAGTTGTAGCGGTTGCGACTCCTAATAGAATGAGCGTGGATAATCTCCCGCTTTTGGTGCCCATACGAGCTCAAAGTGGGAGATTTTCCACGCTCGAGTCATTAGTCGTCGGGGACGTTCTTTAATGACTAGGCGTTTAAGAACGTCCCCAATGACTACACTCAAAAACGGCGCCCGTCGGCGATGTTGCCGGCGGGCGCCGCTGTCGTGTAGGCGCTATTTGTTAAGTGCGTGCGTTCGAGCTCGCGTGCTACAGCGAGTCGATAAAGCGCTGCTGGGCGGCGCGGCCGGCTTCGTCCCACTTGAAGACGCCGGCGTTGTCGAGCACGTGGCCAAACACCACGCCGACCTCCTCGTGCAGGATATCGATGGCGTTGTCTGCCGTAAGCTCGTCGGCGCGGCGGGCAAAAACGTCTTCGGCCCATGCGGCGTGGCTGCGGCATAGATCATCGCCCTCGAGCGCGCTAGCAAGGTCGTAGCTGGCATCGGCCTTGGCTGCCAGCAAGTGCTCGCGGACAGCGCCGAGCTCGGGAACCAAGCGCGGCGGCAAAATGGCCAGGCCCATGACCTCGATCAGGCCGATGTTCTCCTTTTTAATGTGGTGGTACTCAGCATGCGGGTGGAATACGCCCAGCGGATGCTCGTCGGTCGTGATGTTGCAGCGAAGCGCCAGGTAGGCCTCGTAGATTTCGCCGCCGGCATTGCCGCGGGAGTCGACGCGGCGGATGACGGGCGTCACGGTGTTGTGCGCCACGCCGTCGGCTGTGTGCGCGATGACGCCCACCGACTCATCGGTCCACTCGCGCCAGGCGAGGATAATCTTCTCGGCGGCGTCGAGCAGCTGGGCGCGGTCGTGCGAGCGCAGCCGCAGCACCGAAAGCGGCCACTGCAACACGGTACCGCTGACCTGGTCAAAGCCGGGCACGTTAAACTGCGAGACTTCGGTGGCATGCATCATGGGGAACTCGTGCGCGCCGCCCTGGAAGTGGTCGTGCGACAGAATCGAGCCGCCCACGATGGGCAGGTCGGCGTTGGAGCCAATAAAGTAGTGCGGGAACAGGTCGACAAAGTCGAGCAGGCAGGTCAGCCCCTTGCGGTCGACGTGCATCGGACGATGCTCGGAGCTCATAGCAATGCAGTGCTCGTTAAAGTACGCGTACGGGCTGTACTGGAAGCCCCAGCGCTCGCCATTAAGCTGAATGGGAATAACGCGTAGGTTCTGACGGGCGGGATGGGTGCCGCCGTCGGCTGCGGCGGAGCGTCCAGGGTAGCCCTCGTTTTCGATGCAGAGTTGGCAGGCGGGATACTTCTCGCCCGTGTTCTTGGCTGCACCTGCCGCGGCGATATCGCGCGGGTCCTTTTCGGGCTTTGACAGGTTGATAGTGATCTCCAGGTCGCCCCAGTTGGTGGGAGTGCTCCATTTGATGTTGCGCGCGATGGCGGCACGGCGCACGTAGCCGGCGTCGCAGCACAGGCCGTAGAACCAGTCGGTCGCGGCGCGGGGCTCGTTGACGCCCATACGTCCGTTGAACTCCTCGTTTACAACTGAAGGCCTCGGCATGAGCGCGCCCATGATGCGCATGGCGATGCGGTCGCGGCCCGATGCCGTGTCCTCGGCGGCGCCGTTGGCAACGGCGGCCTCGGCAAGCGCGGCGAGCGTGCCCTCCAGGTCAAAGTCGGGCAGGGTATCGGGGTGCAAGAGCGAAATCTTCTCGGTCTTGAGCGCCCAGGCCATGTCGAGCGCCGGGCCCATAGCACCGATGCACTCGAGAATGGTGTTATACGCCCAGATGCGATCGTCCTGGCCGATCATCGATCGATGGATGGCATATTCGATGAGGCCCTGCGCGGCCTCGCGCACATCAGTCATTACAGCCATGCCGCGTAAGCCCCCTTGTCAGAGATGGCGTAGTGACGGGCAGAGCCCTCGCCCAGCCAGCCGTTCATCTTGGCAATGAAGGCGTCGACCAGATCGAGCGGCACGAAGGCCTGGATGGTACCGCCAAAGCCGCCGCCGTGAATACGAACGGCGCCACGGCCGTCGAGCACATGCTCGGCAAGAGCAAGTGCGTACATGGAAGGCTGCTCGGCACCCAGTTTGGCAACAACATTCTGCAGGTACATGGCGGAGCTGGCGCCGGACTCGCGCGTCAGGACCAGGAACTGGTCAATGTCGCCGGCGTTCAGGGCCGCCCAGCGCTTATCGACCAGGCCGTTCTCGTACC